>JBGPAW010000018.1:0-21027 GCA_041480905.1 Phycisphaerae bacterium | reverse complement strand
TGTCATTGCGGAAGGTGGACGTGTGCTGGCTGGGCTGCGTGCAGTGCAGCGTCCAGTCTTCGAAGATGACGACCTGTAGGCCCACCGGGATCGGCCCGAAGAAGTCGTTGACGGAGAAGGGCGTGATGGTGCAGCCCGGGGCCGGCGTGTTGATGTGGGTGAGGGCGATGTTCTCCACCACCGACGGCCCGTCGTTGAAGACCACCTTCTCGGTCTGGACTTCCACATTCTCGCTGACCGGGATTTGCACGCCCGGCGCGTAGAACTGGCCGTTCACTTCGTGGATGGTGTAGCTCAGTTCCCTGATATCGGCCACGTCGAAGGAGTTGACGGTGATGGTCTGCTTGTGGACGTTGCCGTTCTGGACGTCGGGGTCAACGACGGGCACTGCAGGAACCGCCGACTCCTCCAGGAAGATGGTGTGGGTCGACCGCTCGTTGCAGTGGACTTTGTACTGCCGCGTCTTGGTGACCGGGTCGAAGGGCGGCACGTTGGGGATGGTCACTTCACACTGGCTGTGCAACTCGCCGTTGATGACGTCCTCGATGCAACTGTCACCAGGCTGCGGGATCCAGTGTGCCTCACACTTGTCGTTGGGGTTGGAGACGTCGGACTTCAGCAGCTCGGTGAAGTGCATGCCGTCCGGCGCGTACAGCCCGTAGTTGCCGTTGACGATGGTGGTGCTGACGGTCTCGATGTGGTCCACGCTGACGTCGACATCGTAGTCGTTGTCCTTCACGACCGTGATGTCGTGGGCGTCAGAGTCGGGGCACCCATCGGCGTCGCTCTCACCATCGAGGTCTTCGGGAACGAAGTCGCACGCGTCGGGGCCGTCCAGGATGCCGTCGTTGTCGTCGTCCGGGTCGCAGGCGTCGCCGAGACCGTCGCCGTCGTCGTCGTTCTGTTGCCCGGTCTCGGGATTGCGCGGATTGACCACCGCCGGGCAGTTGTCGCAGGCGTCGCCCACGCCATCGCCGTCGCCGTCGGCCTGGTCGGCGTTGGTTACCGTCGGGCAGTTGTCGCAGGCGTCGCCCACGCCATCGCCGTCGCCGTCGGCCTGACCGGGGTTCGGGATGCGGGGGCAGTTATCGGCGGTATCGCACTTCCCATCGCCGTCAGTATCCGTACACGGGCTCGGTCCGGGTCCCGGACCCTGGCACTCGCCGGTGACCGGATTACAGACCGTGCCGCTGGGGCACTTCGGGGTGCCCCGGCAGATACCGTTCGTGCACGTGTCGTTGATCGTGCAAACATCGCCGTCGTCACAGGGGCCGCCGTTGTTGGCCGGCAGCGCGTAGCACTCTCCGGTATTCGAATTGCAAAGCCCTTCGTTGCACTGGTCATCCAGCGAAGAACAGTCGACCGGAATTCCGAGGCACGCACCGTCGGAGCAGGCATCCTCGATGGTGCACCTGTCCTGGTCATCGCACGAGTTGGCGTCGTCCGGCGTAAACACGCAGCCGTCCTGCGGGTCGCACGCGTCGTCCGTGCAGGGATTGCCGTCATCGCAGACCGGCGGCGTGCCAGCCACACACGCCCCGCCGGAGCAGGTCTCCACCCCGTTGCACACGTTGCCGTCGCTGCACGAGTTGGTGTCATCGGGGGTCGAGTGGCAGCCCGTCACGGGATCACAGGCATCGTCCGTGCACGGATTGGCGTCGTTGCAATTCAGGGGCGTGCCCTGGACGCACGTATGGTTCGAGCAGCTCTCCTGGCCGTCACACACGTCGCCGTTGTTGCAATCGCCATCATCCTCGCAGCATCCCGGGACCGGGGTGCCCGGCGCGCACACTCCGTCCTGGCACGTTTCCGCACCGTTGCAATACAGCGCATCCGGGCAGGGCGTCCCGTTGGGTTCATGGTTGCTCTGGCAAACCCCGAATCCGTCACAGGCGTCGGGATTGTCGCAGTTGGTGTCCGCGGGGTCCCCGCAGGGGGCGCCCGCCGCGACGTTGGAGTGCTGGCACCCGAGCAGGGGGTGGCAGGTGTCCGTGGTGCAGACGTTGCCGTCATCGCAGTTCAGGGGAGCTCCCGCCCAGCAGTTTCCGGCGAAGCACGTTTCCACGCCGTTGCACACGTTACCGTCGCTGCACGAATTGGTGTCGTCCGGCGCAAAAACGCAGCCGGTCGGCGGATCGCACGTATCATCTGTGCAGGTGTTCTGGTCGTCGCACTCGATGAGCGTTCCGCTACAGACTCCCTGTACGCAGGCCTCGTTTTCGGTGCACAGGTCGCCGTCGTCGCACGAGCCACCCTCATTGATCGGCTGCGCGACGCAGTCGCCGGTGCTTGGCTGGCAGATGCCATGGTTGCAGTCGTCATCTAAGGCGGAACAATCCACGAGCGTCTGGACGCACACGCCGGTAGGGGGAGGGGGACAGCGGCCCATTTCGCAATGGCCCACCGTGCAGGGATTCCCGTCCTCGCAGTCCGCGTCGTTGTGGCATTGCAGGTCGCAGGAGAAGATGCTTAAATAATCGGCCGGATAGGCTGTCGATTCGTCGAGGGGCAGAGTCAGCGTCGTGCTGTTACCAGTGCAGGATGTATTGGAATACTTCTTGACGTAAATCACCCAGTTGTCCGCCGCCCTATAATTGGCCTCTCCGTCTGGGCGCAGCTGAACGATGAACTCGCTATCGCTGATGAAACGGTTTTCGAATCCGTCGTCGTCTGTGCTGGGGACCTTGACCCAACCAGAGCTGACTGCGGAACCGCAACTTACGAAGGTGCCGTCGTACACCGTGCTGCGCTTCACCCTGACTTTATAGCAACGCGACTGGTCGAACGACCCCAAGACGTGCAGGCGGAACTTCGAAAACGGTGCCCCCAGAACCTGATGAGGGTTGTACGGATCGGCCTGGGGGGGATCCACGAAAAAGTCGGTCAGCGTGAAGTCGGTGCGCAACGGCGAGTTCATCAACTCTTGAGGAGCCGTCGTGCCGGGGAGTACGTCTCCGCCTTTGGCGGCACCTCCCGGCGCCCCAACCGGGGCGGAATTGCAGCCTCCGTACATGAGCAAGCCGACCCCGCACACGAGCACGACGAGCTTACGCTTCGCGTAACACGTGGGGGGGCTCTCCAGTAATTTGGGTTTCCCGGCGGGCTTCCACAGACTACGGTTCATAGGTCTTCCTCCTTTTTCAGCCTTCCTCAGTTCTGCCGTTCGTACCTCAAGGTGGAGTTCCGTGCACCAGGCCACTGGGGCATGAACACATCCACCAACTCGACCCTATAACCACTCCCTCCGGTCACGGACGGGGTCGCCGAGAGCGAGGTATGGGAGGCGTCGTATTTCTCGACAGCGGCCGCCCACCCGAGAGCCTGCGCGCTCTCGGAGTTGTATTGGCCCTGGCAGGTCATGGTCCCGTCCGCATTGGCGTTGCTTGTCTCACCTATGAAAGTCAATTATATAAGCCATGGCGCGCCGAATCAATAGATATCCCCGCAAGAAAACGTTTTGCCGGGGTCGTGGCGCTGCACGACCCATAAGAAACTGGTCCCTCTCCCGTGTCCTTCCGGATCATGGACCCGTAACTCGCCTCTGCCCCAGGATATGCGGTCCTTGGCGGATGATCCTGTTTTCCAAGGCCCCTACGTCCGCGCCATTCCTGCCGCGGCGACCCAGGCGCTGGACCAGGCCCATTGGAAGTTGAAACCGCCGATCCGCCCGTCCACGTCGAGCATCTCGCCGACCAGATAGAGCCCCGGGCACAGGCGCGAGGCCATCGTCCGCGGGTCGATTTCGTCCAGGGGCACACCCCCGGCGGTGACTTCGGCATAGCCATATCCGCGGCTGTCGTGCACGGACAGCAGCCAATCGAGCAGGGCATGGATCAACTGGCGGCGGCGGTCGCGGGCCAGATGGGCCAGGGGGAGTTGACCATTGACGCCGAGACGACGGAGCACCGCGTCAGCGACGCGGGCGGGCAGCAGCGCGGCGAGGGCGTTATGCAGGAAGAGCCTCGGCTGAGACGCCGCCAGGTTGAGCAGCTTACGCTCGGCAGAGGTGAAGTTGTCACCGGGGAGGAAGTTGGCCGACAGGGTGGGGCGGCGCTGTTCCAGCCGTGTGCGGAGCCAGGTGCGGGAGGCATCGAGGATTACCGGGCCACTGATCCCGAAGTGCGTCCAGAGCAACGCGCCGCCGAAGCGTGCCGGTTTACAGCCCTGCGCTCGCACGGTGAGTTCCACGTCATGCGCGATGCCGGGCAGAGGCCGGTAAAAGTCGTCGTCGAGCACCAGCGGTACCAGGGCCGGGGTGGTGGGCACGAGCGAATGTCCGAGACGCTGAGCCAGCAGGTACCCGCTGCCGTCGCTTCCGGTTTTCGGCAGCGACAAACCGCCGGTGGCGAGAACGACTTGGCGTGCCGCGAGCGTACCCGCGGTTGTGGTGACGACGAAGTGATCGGCGCCCCGTTCGAGCCGCGTCACGCGGTGTTCGGTGAGCAAATGCACGCCGCAGCGGCCGGCCTCGCGCAGGAGAGCGTCGAGCACGGTCCTGGCGCGGTGGGTGTCGGGGAACAGTTTGCCATGTTCTTCCTCGTGCAGTTCAACGCCGATCTCGCTGAAGAAGGCCACCGTTTGCTCTACGGAGAACGCCGCCAGCACTTTCTTAATCACGTGGCGGTTACCCCCGTGGAAATCGGACGGCGTGACCACGCGGTTGGTGACGTTGCAGCGTCCGCCGCCGGCGACCAGGATTTTGGCCCCGAGCTTTTTGGCGCCATCCAGGGCGACGACGGACCGTTGGGGCGTGCGCCGCGCGGCGAAAATGGCCGTCGCCAATCCCGCCGCCCCCGCTCCGATAACCGCCAAGTCCGCGCGCCTCGTTGCGGATTCTCCTGCCACGTTTCCATCGCCGAACGGTTTGACATGCCGGCGCTTCCCTTCGGCATGCCACTATGCCGCGGTCGGTGAACAACGGCTATGGTGGTGTTCGTGACCTGGCATGCCGTTTCAGCCGGGCTTCCGCTTCGCGGGGCTTGAAGCCCCACGGTCCCGACTTGCCCGCGTAGGCGATCTTCCCCTGCTCGTCCACGATGAAGATGCGCTCCGGCCAGCCGGCATAGCGTTCGTCCGTCGTGTTGTCGATCGTATCGACCACGCAGGGCATCGACAGCCCCAAGGCGGTGTTGCACCGCGCCGCGACCGCCTGTCGCTCCGCCAGCGCCGTCGGCTGTTTGCAGACTACGCCTTCCCGTTCGTTGACGGGCATCTGCCATTCGTCGGCAGCGTGGGCCTCCTCGATGTACACGAACAAGAAGGCCGCCTGGTCTCGGTATCTCTGGTACAGCCGCTGCAAGGCGTCAGCCTGACGCCGGAAGGGCGGTCAGGTCCAACTGGCGAAGATCAGCACCTGCGGCTCACCCGGTCTGTAGCGCCTGCGGGTGATGGTCTCCTTGCCGTCAAAGGTGGTGAGCGTGAAGTCCGGGGCATCCTCCCCGATTCCCGGGGCGTGGCGCGACATCCGTTGCCGGGTTCGCTCCCAATTCGGCAGACGGCGCTCCGGTGGCAGCCGGTCCATCCGCCGAATAAACTCCCCCGCCGGGTCAGCCGACCTGCACCCCGCCAGCGCACCGATCACCCCAGCCCATAGACCCATGATCCGACAATCCCGCCTCATAGAACCTCTGGCCGCCCCCCCCGGAACCCAGGGCCGTGCCCGCAATGTCCCCGACCGGCAGGGCGAGCAGCCCAGCCATGCCCCGCTCAACGACCTGCCAGGTAGGTCTTCCTGAGCTGCCTTAAGCGCTCGTCCGAGAAGAACACGCACTCGTCTTGCCTCGCCTCGCCTCGCGCCACGTCTTTCGCGAAGGCCTCACAGGTCGGAGTTCCGCACAGCCCGCAATCGAGACCGGGCAGAGTCTTCTTCAGCGACTCCTCCACCTTGATTCTTTCGACCCGCTCTTTCAGCCCTCCCATGTTCGCTTCGATGGCGCGCGGCTTGACCGAACCCTCAAACGAGAAGTCTTCATTCGCATATCGCCGGTCGGCCTCAGCCTCTACTGCCGGGTCGCTATTTCCCAATTCGGCGAGCAGGCGCTGGATCTTGCTCAGGGTAAGATACACGTTGTCCACCGTCAGATTCCCACTGATACAGCCGCCCCAGCACGCATAGCATTCAATGTATTCGATGTTGCGGAGCTTTCCCCTTTCGATATCGTCGAATACCTGGATAAGGTCGGACAGACCGGTGACCGACATATAACGATGAGGGGCAAGGGCCTGTCCCTGCGCCTCGCTGGAGGACCACCGCAGCATTTCGGCACTGAGGACGAAGCCTTTCGAGCGGGCTTCCAGTTCGCTCTTGCTCAGCGTGCGCGCTACCGTCAGGATGTCGTTATACACGTCTGAAATACCCAGCCCGCCGTTGAGGTAGCTGGTCGCCTCCTCGGCGGGCTCGAGAATGGAGATAGTTTTCGCCTGACACGGTGTTATATAAATCGCGGCGATCTCGTCGCGGCTAATGCCCAGCGCCTCGGAGTATTGCCGCTTGAGCTCCCGCCCGGCCAGTTCGCGCGGCGGCTGAATGCGAATGAGCTGATTAACCATTCCGGGGTACAAGACCTGCACGAGCCTCACGACCACCGGGCACAAGACCGCCACCAGCGGATACGGACCATCCCATTTCTCCACGTAGTCCCGGATAGCGCGATTCACCAGAGCCAGCTCCACGGAGAAGTCCCAGACGGCGTCAAAGCCGAGGCCCCGCAGGCCCGCCACGATGTGTGCCGGTGACACACCCAGGGGAAACTGACCGAACAGGACGGGCGTGGGGACGGCCACCTTGTACTTGAAACTGTCCAACTCGGCAAAGGACCGCGTCGTCGCCTGGATGGCGCCTCGCGGGCAAACGGTCAGGCAGGCGCCGCAGTCAATGCAAAGAGCGGGCAACAGCCGCGCCTTGCCCCCTTTGACGCGAATCGCCTGCGTCGGGCAGGCCCGCATACAAGCGAGACGACCGTCGCACTTTTCTTCGTCGATCTTAAAGCCGTGCGTAAACTCAGGCACTGGCATCAAGCCGTATCGTAGCAAAAACGCTGGTTCCCACACCCACGTTGGACTCTATTTTGAACTCGTCCGAGTTTCTTTTAATGTTCGGCAGCCCCATTCCGAAGCCGAATCCCATCTCGCGCATCTCATCCGTGGCGGTCGAGAAGCCTTCCGTGAGCGCGAGTTCAATGTCTTCTATTCCCGGTCCCCGGTCGACGATCTCCAGACGGATGTCCTCATCCGTAAGGACAAAAGTAACCGTCCCCTCCGTGGCGTACATCACCACGTTCATTTCCGCCTCAAACGCCACCACCACGGTACGGCGGACCAGCGTTGCGTCAAGACTAAGCTCCTTCAATATCCGCTTGATCTCGGTGGCCGTCTCGCCGGCCTTGTCGAAATCGCGCCCGCGGACCCGGTACGTTTCTCTCAACAGCTCCTGGGCCACGGCTACATCCCGCCCTTGAGTCCCAGCTCACGCAGCATCCCGCAGACATCGAACATCCCCAGCCGCGTCGCCAGCACGGGGATCGCGCACTCTCGAGCGAGCTTGATGGCTTTGGCCTCGGGACGTTTTCCGCGGATGTAGACGATGGCGCGCACGTTCGCGATATCCGCGGTTCGGACCGACTGCACATTGGTGAGCCCGGTTACCATCAAGGCCCCGGGGCACGCGAAGGCCAGAATCTCGCTCATCCCGTCAGAGGCCACCACGACCTCGACGTCCGTCGATAAACCATCATCATCGGTCAACACCTCGCATTGCAGAACGTCCCGCACCTGTCCCAGCTTCACTATAAAGATCTCCGCTCGTTGGTGAGGTACGCGTGGATGTCGTCTGCCGCCTTCCTTCCTGCGCCCATCGCGCTGATCACGGTCGCCGCTCCGGTGACCACGTCACCGGCAGCCCAGATGCGGTCACGCGAGGTTCTGCCGGTCTCCTCATCAGTCACAATGTTGCCTTTCTTGCCAACCTCCAGGCCCGGAGTGCTCATCGGGATCAGGGGATTCGGGCTGTTCCCTATACTGCAGACGACTGCGTCCACGCTCATGCGAAACTCAGAGCCCTGCACCGGCACCGGCCGACGCCGGCCCGAATCATCCGGTTCCCCAAGTTCCATCTTGATGCATTCCATCTCGGTAAGCCAACCGTGCGCATTTCCGATAAGTCGCACCGGCAGCGTCAGAAAGTCAAAGACAATCCCCTCTTCTTCGGCGTTCTCGGTCTCTTCCAGCCTGGCGGGCAGCTCCGCCCGGCTGCGGCGATAGACGATATGCACCTCGTCGGCCCCCAGCCGCAGCGCCGTCCGCGCCGAGTCCATGGCCACGTTCCCCCCTCCCAGAACGGCCACCCGTGACGGGCGCTTCATCGGGGTGTCGTATTCGGGGAAACGGAAGCCCTTCATCAGATTGCAGCGGGTCAGGTATTCGTTGGCCGAATACACGCCATTGAGATTCTCGCCGGGAATCTCCATGAACCACGGCAGACCTGCCCCGGCGCCAATGAAAATGGCGTCGAATTCTTCAAGCAACTGCGCGATGGTTCTCGTCTTGCCCACTATGTAGTCCGTGTTCAACTTCACGCCCAGGCTTTTGACGTACTCGACCTCGCGCCTGACAATGGCTTTGGGCAAGCGGAACTCCGGTATGCCATAAGTCAAGACGCCGCCCGCTTCATGCAGGGCCTCGAAAATCGTCACGTCGTGTCCCAGAAGGGCCAGGTCATTGGCCACGGTTATGCCCGCCGGCCCGGAACCGACGACGGCGACCTTCTTCCCACTGGGCGGCGCGATTTCCGGCGTCGCGATCGTCCCGCTGGCTGCTTCGCAATCGGCCAAAAAACGCTCCAGCCGCCCGATGGCCACTGGGTCACCCTTCTTGCCCAGCACACAGACTTTCTCACACTGGTCTTCCTGTGGACACACCCGCCCACAGACCGCGGGAAGAGCGTTGGTCTGCTTGATCAACTTAGCTCCCCCCCCGAACTCGCTGGCCAGGATACATCGGATGAAACCCGGGATATCGATGGCGACCGGACAGCCCTCCACGCATAAGGGTTTCTTGCAACCCAGGCAGCGCGAAGCCTCTTCTCGAGCGAGCTGCGCGGTGTAGCCCAGGGCCACTTCGTCGAAGTTCTTGACACGCTCGAAGGGCTTCTGCTTCGGCATGGGTCGCCGCTGATAGTCAATCTCCTTGGCCACGTCGCGCCACCTCCATTCCTACACGTGAGAAGCGCAACCACTCCTGCGCAGCGGATGGACCTCTTCGGGGTTGTAGGTCTGCCGCCGCTTGAGGAATTCCTCCCAGTCAACTTCATGCCCGTCGAAGTCCGGACCGTCCACGCAGGCGAATTTCATCTTGCCCGCCACGCTCAGGCGGCATACGCCGCACATCCCCGTACCGTCGATCATGATGGGGTTCATATTAACTATGGTTCTGATCCCCAGCGGCCGGGTGGTCTGTGAGGTCTTCATCATCAGGAAGGTGCAGCCATTGACGATCATAAGATCGGGTTTGATCTTCTCCAGCGTCAGGAGCTCGTCCAGTCGGCTGATGTGGCCTTTGTGGCCGGCCGTTCCGTCGCGCGTGAGCTGAACGACCCGCTCGCACACGCCCTGGAATCTGTCCTGCCAGTAAAGCAGATACGAGCTCCGCCCCTCCAGAAGCGCATAGACGGTGTTGCCCGCTTCTCTCAAGGCACGTGCCACCGGGTAGAGGCTGCCGATGCCGTAACATCCTCCGACGCACAGGACCGTCCCGAAGCGACCGATCGCCGTTTCCTTCCCCAGAGGTCCCGCGCAGGTGGGGATGCTGTCGCCCGCCTTCAGCCGGGCGAGCTTGGCCGTCGAGCCGCCGACCTGCATGAAGATCGAGGTCACCGTTCCCGCCTGACGGTCCCAATCGGCCACGGAGAGGGGGATGCGCTCGCCGTATTCGTCCGGTCTGATGATCACAAAGTTCCCGGGCTGGACCGACTGGGCGACGTGCGGCGCCTCCACGGTGAACTCGTGAAGATTTGGAACGATCATGCGGCGTACGACGACTCGATACATGCCTTCCTCCGTCCGGGCCATCCTCAGGCCGAGCAAACCCCGCTCGGCACGGCCTTCCTTGCGGCTCGCTCAGCCGCCAATCCGGCCGGCCGGACTACCACGCGCACGGGACTGGTTCTCAACCGATAGAGCGGCTCAAGCTGCGTGCGCTGCTCCAGGCCGCCATAAGCCACCGGCCGGTAGTAGTAAACGACCCCCTCGGGGCACTCTACGTCGGCCTGGGCAGGTCCGGTCACGGTGAGGCTGCCAAGGGAAATGGCAACACTCTTCCCGGACTCAACGGCTAGCTTCCGCAAGTCCTCAGGATTAAGCCGGAAACCTTCCTCGAGCGCGAGCGCGCCCAGGCCGGCCACTTTCGAGCTCAAATCAGTCCCTCGATGCCCGAACCCCGCCGGCACGGTGACGAGCAGGTAGGGACCCGCGCCGGCGATTCCGTCCCGGCGCCGCTCGATCGGCAGGTCCGCCTCGGGCGTCAGTGGGCGGGGTCTGCGATCCGGTCCGGCGGGAAAGCCAGGCACGTTCTCGCTTATTTCTCGAAGAACCGCTTTCGCATCACTGTATTTGAACTCAGGATACCCCAGCTTCTCGGCGAGTTGGCTGAATATGAACCAGTCCGGCCGCGCGAAACCGGTGACCGCGCCGTCCGGAAGTTTCTCGATCCCGACCACTTCCTGCACACGTCCCTCCACGTTGGTGAGCGTGCCCTCTGCTTCCGCAAAACTCGCCGCGGGCAGGAACGCGTCAATGGCAAAGGGCGGGTAGTAGGTGTCCTGCGCGATCACGTATTCGCAGTCCGGCCGCTCGAAGAAGGGCACCTCCCCGACCAGATAGAGCACTTTGGGGCTCGCCCGCCCTTCCATCACGTCGGCCAGCGATATCCCTTTCCCTTCGGCTTTGGCAACGCCCGGCAGGATTTCACGCATGGCACCCAGTTCCAGAGCACCACGCGTGTTTGCCCCGGTATAGAGCGGAATACAAGTCGTGTTCTGTCGCGTTGCCAGTTCCAGCACGGCCTCGACTAATTCCTCGTTCGCGGTGTATTCGAAGACGGTGGGTCCCAGGACCACGACTAGGTTTTCCCCTCTCGAAAGAGCCCGAGTGGCCTCGGCCAACAGACGTTCCTCGACTCCCGTCTTCTCCGCGATTCCGTTGACGGCGACGTGCTTCTCATTCAGCGTTTGGGCAATGAGGCTGAGCAGGGTGCCTTCACTGCCCGGCATCGGGCGCAACCAATAGTCGGTGTAGCGTGCCAGGTTCGAGTCCCGTGGGTCGATGGTCACCAGACTCGCGCCCTCTTTAAGGGCATGCCGAATCTCGACCCCGACTACGGAAAAGTAGAAGCGCGAGTCCAGATCCACGGCGATAATGGCATCGGCCTCCCGGATCTTTTTCAACGATATGGGGAGGGCGAACAATTTCGCCCAGAGCCCAAGACCGCCGGGAAGCGCAGTGCGCGCCGTCGAATCCAGGCTGTTACAGCCGAGGCACCGGCGTACGAACTTCTGGGCCGTATACAGGCCCTCATTGGTCAGATCGCCGGACACGACCATCAGGAAATCGGCCGGCTGCAAGCCGCGCAGTCTTCCGGCGACCTCCTCGATCGCCTCACCCCAGGTCACTTCGCGGAAGTACGGTCCGCGGCGGAGCATGGGTTTCCTGGCCCGCTCGTGGTGGTGGGTTGCCTCGGGCAGGCAGAATCGGCCGCGCACGCAAAGCTGTCCATCATTGATTTCCGCATCCAGATAGGGATGAACTTTCGACAGACGACCGTCCTTGTGGTACAGCTCCACCTGACATCCGATCCCGCAGAACGGACAGGTGGAGACCTGGTGGCCGTCGGGTTTTCCGTCCCACTTGGAGACCTTGTCGGCGAGCGTCCCGGTCGGACACACCGAGACGCACGCGCCGCAGAACTCGCATCCCGCCTCCACGTGGTTCTTGTCGCAGGCCGTCCCCACCCGGACTCGCGGACCGCGGAACTGAAACGCGAGAATGCCGGCGCCGCGGACCTCCTGGCACATCCGCACACAGCGCCCGCAAAGGATGCAGAGATTGTAGTCCCGGTCAAAGAACGGGTCGTCCTGGTGGACCTCGTACCCGCGATAATGGATCGGGTACTCCAGGTCGGTGACGCCGATCTTCTCAACCACTTGCTGAAGCTCGCATTGCCCGTCGTTGGGGCAATACCGGCAGCCGGTCGTGATGCCGACCTTTCTGACCGTGTACTGATACTCCCGGCACTCGTCCTTTTCACTGCACACCAGGCAGCTCGAGGGGTGCTCGCTCAGGATGAGCTGGAGGATTTGTTGACGCATCTCGCGCAGCGTGACCGTGTCGGTGAGCACCTTCATGCCTTCCGCGGCCACGGTACTGCACGCCAGCGGATAGCCGCGCATCCCCTCGATCTCCACCGCGCACAGCCGGCAGCCTCCGAAGGGCGTAAGGTCCTTGTGCGAGCACAGCGACGGGATGTACACGTCGTTCAGCTCGGCGACCCGGAGCACGGTGGCGCCCTCGGGGAACCAGACCTCCCGATGATTGATCTCCATCTTGCCCGTGCGTTTGCTCTTGCGGCTCACGACAACCTCACGATTCAATCACGATCGCGTCGCCGGCGATGGCATCGAAGCGGCACACTTCGTAGCACGACCGGCACTTGATGCACTTCTCTTCGTCCAGATTGTGCGGTTCGGAGCGAGGCCCCGAAATCGCGTGCGTCGGACACACTTGGACGCACCGCTGGCACCCCGTGCATCTCTCCTTGACGATGCGATAAACCACCAGGGCGCGGCACACCGCCGCCGGGCAGCGCCGGTCCTTGACGTGGGCCAGAAACTCGGCGCGGAAATACTTGAGCGCGGACAAGACCGGGTTGGGGGCGGTTTGCCCGAGCCCGCAGAGTGAGCCCCCCTTGATGGCTCCGGCGAGCTTTTCGAGCCCGGCGATGTCGCTCAGCTCCCCCTTGCCCTGGCACATCTTCTCCAGGATCTGCACCAGGTGTCGCGTTCCCACGCGGCAGGGCACGCACTTCCCGCACGATTCCTGCTGGGTGAAGCTCAGGAAATACTTGGCCGTATCGACAATGCAGGTGTCTTTGTCCAGGACGATAAGCCCGCCCGAGCCCATGATCGACCCGGCCGCGGCGAGATTCTCATAGTCGATGGGGGTATCGAGGAACTCTTCGCCCAGGCACCCGCCCGAAGGGCCGCCCGTCTGGACGGCCTTGAATTCCTTGACCAGTCCGCCGCCGATATCGTAGATGACCTGGCGCAGGGTCATCCCCAGCGGGACCTCGATGAGCCCCGTGCGCCGCACCTTCCCCACCAGACTGAAGGTCTTCGTTCCCTTGGACCCCTCGGTCCCGTACTGACTGTACCATTCGGGACCGTTGCGGATGATGTTCGGGAGAGTAGCCAGCGTCTCGACGTTGTTGATGACGGTCGGTTTGCCCCACAAGCCCTCCACCGCAGGGAATGGCGGTCGCGTGCGCGGCATCCCCCGCTTCCCCTGAATGGACGCGATCAGGGCCGTCTCCTCCCCGCAGACAAACGCTCCGGCGCCCTCCTTGATCTTGACCTCGAAGCCGAAATCGCTCCCCAGAATGTGGTCGCCCAGCAGCCCCAGTTCCCGCATCTGAGCGATGGCGCCTTTCAGACGCTGGACCGCCAGCGGGTATTCCGCGCGGATGTAGATGAATCCCTGGCTCGCGCCGATGGCGTAGGCCGCGATCAGCATGCCCTCGAGCAGAGCGTGCGGGTCGCTCTCGATCAGCGCGCGGTTCATGAACGCCCCCGGGTCCCCTTCGTCGGCATTGCAGATCAGGTAGCGCTGGTCGCTTTCCGTCTCGCGACAGATGAGCCACTTGCGCCACGTGGGAAAGCCCGCGCCGCCGCGCCCGCGCAGCCCGGCCTCCTTGACCGTCTGGATCACATCCTGCCAGCGCAGCGCAAGGCATTGTTCGAAGGCCTGGTACCCCTCCCGCGCCAGGTAGTGATCGACCTCCCCCGGGTCGATGATGCCGCAGTTTCTCAGCACCACGCGCACTTGCGGGGCCAGCATGGGCTGGTCGAAGAACCGCGGCACGCCGTCGAGCTCTTTCTCGCCCAGGTGCCCCGCCAGCAGGAACCGTGGAATTCCGTTATTCTCGAAGAAGCCGTCCAGGATCCGCCCCACGTGCTTCGGCATCACGTTCGCGTAGCTGATGCGCGGCCGCCCGGGCATCTGGATATCCACCAGCGGCTCCAGATAGCACGGGCCAATACAGCCCACCTCGACCACCTTGGCATCTGCCTCACGTTGCTGGAGGTGGCCTTTGACGGCCTCGATGACCTCCGTCGCCCCGGCGGCCTGACCGCAGGAGGCCGCGCCCACATAGATGACCGGGCGCGGGCTGTTTTGCAGCTTCTGCCAGTTCTCTTGGGCCTGTTTACGGCGCTCGTCGATCGCTCTGGCGCTCATCCAACAACCTCTGCAGCTTCATCACCGACATCTGGCTGTACGTCTTCGCGTCGATCATGACCACGGGGGCCAGGGCGCAGCAACCCAAACAAGCCACCCGTTCAAGATCGTACTCCCCGTCGGCGGTCGTCTCGCCCGGCTTGACCGCCAGGCGGCGCTCGCAGACATCGAGCATCTGCTCGCCCCCTTGCACGTGGCAGGCCGTCCCCAGACACGCCTTGATACGATGCCGGCCCGGCGGGACGAACCGAAACTGCGCGTAGAACGTAGCCACTCCCCACACCTCGTGCTCCGAGATCTTCACCCGACGCGCGATGCGGCGCAGCGCGCCGGCCGGCAGATACCCCTCGCTTTGCTGGACTCTCTGTAGCAAGGGGATCAGATTCGCCGGGTCCCCCACGAACTCCTCGATCACCTCCTGTAGTGCGTCTCCCACCATGGGCCACGTCCTTTTCCAGATGCAGGCCACCTGCACTTCGCGCGGGGCGCTTTAGAGACTCGCCGCCCCTGCCGCACCCCTTCCAACAGCCGCTACGGGATGCCCATCTCCGCCAATTTCTTTGCGAAAGACCACGTATCGGCCTCGGCAACGAAGAGCCCGATGCCGGCCTTGCGCGCCAGGGCCAGGACGTCTTCGGCCGGCCTCCTCCCGCGCACGAAGACGACGGCGGCCACATCCAGGAGATTGGCCGCCGCGATCACGTTCTTGTGCGTCTGGAGGGTCACCAGGATAGCGTTGGCCTTACCGCAGGTGATGATGTCCGAGACCATGTCGGAGATATACACCCCCTCCACCTCTTTGTCCGTGTATTCATTCAGCGAGATCAAGCCCACCTTCTTGGCCACTTCGGATACCTTCATCTCATGTCCCTTCTTGTCTTCCACTTCCAGCTACGGACCAACACGCCTAAGTCCGTGTACCTTCTCAGTAGAGGTCGGTGAGCCCCACGTCCGCGAGGACGATCCCGGCGCACGTGTCGATGCTCTGACACTTGATGCAGGGCACCACGACGATTCTCTTACCGGGGTCCTTGATATGGGCGTTGAAGTACGCGGTCAGCGCGTTGATGTTGGCCTCGCTCACGCACCGCCCCGAGGCGTGCGAGCTGTCCGCGCAGAGGGCGACGTAAACCCACGCGCCTTTCGGCTGCCGGGCGGCGATGCGCGCCACTTCACAGTCCGCATCCCGGCAGGTCGAAAGCATCAAACCTACCAGGTCGTTGAGGCTGACACGTTCGCCACAGGCGTCGCACGTCAGGTCAAACTTGACCGCCTGAGAGCTGCCCAGATAGATCCAGTGATGTTCGCCCTCCTCGTAGTCATCGACGGGCGGTACGGGCTCGGTCGAAAAGAACGACGCGCGCGCCTTGCACCGGTAACACCCTTCGACCACCAGATATCCGTGTCGAATGTTCACCATCGACCACTTATGCTCGCACGTGCTCATTTATCCTCCGGTTATGCGCAGTTGCCGTGCCCAGTGGGGGAACGCCGGTCGGGGACCACTTCGTTCGGCCCTATTCGTGTCAGCGCAGGGTCTCTCATACAAGCCCCATATGCCACCAGGGTTCACCGCTTGCCGGATCCCCGTCTCACCACGTTACCAGAATAGGACCGCGACCGCAAGCGCGCCCCGCGCGGCGTGACGTGTCCTTCCGCGTGCCGTCCTGTTGATTGAATCAATCACGGGACACCACGCCGAATCCGTGCAGCTTGGTGAGAGACCCCGAGGAACAATGGAGCGACCGGGACACCCACGCTCAGCGACGGCTTAAGGAACTGTTGGAAGGGACGTTGGACAACGTTCGTCCCCCGCGTCGCCGCCGAGCAACAGGTCGGCCTTTCCGACACCTCACCGCGAAATTCAGTGCGACTTTACACGGGCCCATTAGGTATGGATGAGCTCGCTCAGCATCTGCCTTAGCACGGTGATCATATCGACGGGGCTCACATCCTGCGGGCAACGCTCCTTACAGGTGCGGCATTTGAAGCATTGCCAGAGAACTGAGTCTTTCACCAGGAATTTCCCGGCAAGGCCGTATCGGGCTTTGAACATGATATCGCGAGGATTGAAACCGCTGCCGTATTTTGCTGCTGGGCAGTCGAGCACGCAAGCACCGCAGCGATAGCAGAAGGTGGCCCAGTGATCGGCGAGCTCTTCCGATACTTCTCGCCAAAGCTGGAAATCCGCACCAACTGCGCTCTCTTTCTCACCGAAAACGCCGGACATCTAGGTTACTCTTTCGTCGCTGATCCTGTTGGCACGCGCCGTTCCACGGCGCACTGACAAATGTGAACGCGCCCGCCCGGCGAAGCTTTCGCCGGGCGAGCTGGTACACGTTCACAGAGATCAACCAGCGGGTCCGTAGGGCTTACGGAGCGCAGGCACCCCAGTTAGCGTGAATCTCGGTGCGGTCCGCGCCGCCTACCTGACCATCCTCATCTACGTCCGCCGCACAATTCGCCGTACCCCAGTTCGCATGGACCGTGGTACGGTCGCTTCCCGTGGTGAATCCGTCGGAGTCCACGTCGCCCACCAAGGCCCGCACCGCGAACGTCGGATTGCCCACCGCCAGACCGGTGAAGTCAAACCGGTAAGTGTGGGCGCCTTCCAGGGCCGGCGTGAACGTGCAACGCAGGTCGTTGCCGTTCCGCGCGCAGCTCATCACCGAAGCCCCGGCATACGCCTGGAACGTCGGGTTCGCGCAGGTCGCCCACTGCACCACCGGCCCCACCCCGCTCGGTGGTCCGTTGAACTGGAAGTTCAACTGCCGCACTCCCCCCGTCCGCGGCTCCGACTGACCATTGCTCAGCAGCAGGTTGCAGCCCGTACCCACGCTGTCCGCGTTGCCCAGGAAGCTGGGATTGGGTACGCACGTATTGCCGACCTCGTCGCACCACTGCCCCGCCGTGCACGGGTAGCTGCCATTCTGGCAGTGCCCGTAGGCGTCGCAGGTCTCGCTCCCGGTGCAGAAGGCCCCGTCGTCGCAGGTGGCGTCGGCCAGGCACTGGCACGCCGGACACGGCCCGCCGCAGTCGATCCGCTGCTCCCCCTGGTTCAAAATGCCGTCGCTACAGGTCGGGGCCGGACCGGCTTGAACCCCCCAAATCTCCACGTCGTCGATGTTCCAGCCGCAGTACGTCCAACTCCCATCGGTGGTGCCCATGGTCCAGCGGAGGTACACCGTCGGCTGGTTGTCCGCCACCGCAGAAATATCGAAGGTGTCCTGCACCCACGACCCGCCGTCCAACGTGGAGCCGTTCGACCAGAGCGTCGTATAGGTGCTGCCGTTGTTGCTCACCCGCACGTAGGCATGGTCGTAAGCCAACTGCTCGACGCCCAGCCAGCGCCAGAACTTCAGGCTCACCGAGGACAGGTTCGAGCAGTTGATGGCCGTGCTGGTCAGGTGGTACTCCGGCATGTTGTTGGTGTAGTCGCCGCTGAGGTTATAGCCGTAGACGTTGGTGTCGGTGTAGCCGTTGCTGGGATCGGGGCCGCCGTAGGCACCGCCGCCACCCGTCGGATGGCCAAAGGCCCAGGACCCCTGGGTAGTCCAGCCGGGGTTGGTGTTCATGGGGAAGCTGTAGACCAACTGCGGCACGCCCACCTGAAGGGCCACGCTGCGCGTGGTGTCACCATCGTGGTCGGTGGTGTTGATGAAGTTGACGGTGTCACTGTAGTTACCGTTGCCCAGCGTGTTGGCGCTAGAATTGATCGACACGGTGACGGTCGTCGTCGCGTGGCCGGTGAGAGTCCCCGAGGTGTTGCTGAGCGACACCCAGGTCTGAGTCTTGGTGACGTTGTAGTTGATCGGCGTATCATTGAGGTTCTCAAGGGTATAGGCGATGCTGCCCGGGGTGAACGGTCCGCCGGCCGGACCGCTGGAGACCAGTCCGCCGGACGGCGTGACGTTCAAGCCGTGGGGCGTCCCGGCCTGCCCGAAGACCCGCAGCGAGGGGTCGCCGAAGACATGCCAGGTGTCGTACATGGCCTGTCCGTCGGCTCCGTACTCGTCCATCATCCGGCACGACCCGGCAAAGCACAGCGCCCCGAAGCTGAAGTAGGCCTCGGCGACCAGCAGATCGACCGACTCATCCTGAGCGGCCATGGGCGGAGCCCAGGACTGGTTGATGGAAGAGGCATACATGCCAATGGCGCCGATTGGCTCACTCGCGCGTATCGCCCGCAGCCAGGCTTCGGCGAAGCAGGTGTACCCATCGAACTGCCCGTTCACACAGGCCACGCTGAAGATGAACGGCAGCATGTTGTCGTTGGTCAGGGCGTTGACGTTGGTGTTCGAGAAGCCGGTGGTGCCCCAGGAGGTGGTGCTGCCGTGACCGCAGTAATTTATAATGCCGCGGCCCGCGTTCACCGCCGTGCTCACCTGGGCCGCGGTGGCCCCGGGATCGTAAATCTGGTCCACCACCGTGTAACTGTAACCGAGCAGGTCGGTGCGGATGTTCTCGATGTGCACTTTGTCCATCTCACCATCGTCACCGATGCCGTCACCCTCGGCGGAGCCGATGCCCACCCCGCGTTTGAACCAGGCTTGGGTCGTGGCGGGAAGCTGCTCGTACTCGACGGTCCGTTGCACCTGGGTGTCCACCTGGGCGGCGGTCTCGGCCGAGAAACGCCCGACGATGATGTCGGGGTAGTGGTCGCCGCCGGCCAACAGAGCATAGGTCGGGTCCGCCGACCCGCCCGAGGCGGTGGGCGTCTTCACCTGGGTGCCGTCGCCGACCAGCAGGATGAAGGCCAGCCCGCCGGCGTTGTACACGGTCTGGATGTAGTTCTTGATGGCGGTCGCGGTGTTGCCGCCCGGAATCGTGGACACACCCACGGCCGTGGTGCTGATGCCGATCGCGTTCTTGTGGTTCACCAGCGGCTGCACGTTGGACAGCCAGGTGTCGTAGCAGATGATCAACAGGCTGCCGGTTTCGTTCAGCGGCGTGTAGCGCGGGTCCAGGACGTAGTTCAGAAAGTGGTGTGTGTAAATCTGGTGGAACGCCAGGCTCAGTTCGTCACCGTTCCGCAGGGAACGATCCAGCACGTTGATCTGCCCCGGCCCGCGGGGCACCACTTCCACGGTCACTTCCGTGTAGACGCGCAGCGTTTGGGTCACGGGGTTGTACTGGATGGGCTGGAGTTCGACCACCACGCCGCGCCAATCGCGCAGGATGTAGGGGGCACTCAGGCTGACCAACTCAGGGGGGTAAAACGCATCCGCCGCGTAGACCGGGCCGAACGCATACGGCACCTTGTCGGGGTCCTGGTTGCGGTAGAGGGTGCCTTTCGAAGGTGACACTGCGATGTCACTGAGCTCGTAGTAGCTCGACGCCAGGACCCGCACCGCCATCTCGGCGTCATCGGGGATGATGATACTCCGGCAGACTTTGGGCAGCTCCGGCGCCCCGGCTGTGGTGGTTACGCCTTCCTTGTCCAGCCGGATTTGCACGTAGTTCCGGCCGGCGATGTCCACCGCCGTTCTAGTGAACGGGCCCAGACTATAATCGATGACCACGCGCTCGGGCGTGTTTTCGAGGACGCGCGTGTTGACCACCCCCGCGGCGTGGGCGGTCGGCAGCAGGGCGAGGAGCAGGACCGCACCCACGGTCAGCACCATGGCCCACCGACCTCGAACGCTACCCAACCCCATCACACTTCCATGACAAGAACCCATGACGCTACCTCCTCCTTGTGTGTCGGTTACCTGCACATATCGGACACGACCTGTCACACCCCACAGTGTAACGAAAGCGAACTAACCAATGCAAGCGTGATGGTGGCGCTAAATTATAAATCGAGGCTATTTATCCACACGCGAATTATTAGATTGCGTCTTTACTGAGGCGCCGTACGCTATCCGCGCGGTGTGGAGGTGTTCGGCATCAGGCCGCACCACGCCGACGGCGGAGCTTGGTCCGGGACCAGGGTCCTTTGGGGGAGCGGGAGGCTGCCGCCATGCACGGCAGAGGGTCGGTGACACTTTCGGCGGGGTGGGTGGCCCAAGTCCTTTGGACCTGGGGGAGTGATTGTCCTGAACCGCTGAACGAGTAGTGTGTCCACTCCGCCACAAAGAATCACTCCCCCACCTCCAGAGGAGGTGGGCCACCCGCCTGTTGACTCGGGTGGGGCGCGACCCTAGAGTGGGGACCACGCGGTACGCTTCGGGATGGCAATTGGGGGCTCCGAGGCCAGATGATGATTTCCAAACCAATCCGGTTCTCCCGGCTCCGCCTGCTGAGCAGCGTCGTGACGGCCCTGGCCGTCGTGGGAGGCGGCGTTCTGATGGGGGTAGGCAGCGTGTGGCTGCCGGAGCCCCAGGGCGTGTGGCTGATCGCGGCGGGTGCGGCGGCGGCGTTCCTTTTCCTCGTGGTCTGGGCGCTGGTGCTGCTGCTCATCAAGGTGGAGTCCAACACCGCCCGACAATACAACGAGCTGCGCGACATCCAAGACCGCCTGGCCAAGCACGAAACCAAGCTGACGGAAATCGCCGAAAACGTCCGCATCTCCGACACCGCCAAG
>JBGPAW010000017.1:0-21512 GCA_041480905.1 Phycisphaerae bacterium | reverse complement strand
GATCACCAGCGAAGCCATCTTGATGTCGAAGGCCTCGATCTTCTTGCCCAGATATTCCGGGGTGCGCCCTATCATCAATCCGGCGAGGAACACCGCGATCACGGCATACACCAGCATGCCGTAGAGTCCCGAACCCACTCCGCCGAAGACAACCTCACCCAGTTGGATTTGTGCCATCGAGACCAGCCCGCCCAGCGGCATGAATGAATCGTGCATGCTGTTCACCGCACCGCAGGAAGCGGCCGTGGTGATGGTGGCGAACAACGCGGAATTGACGATGCCGAAGCGGGTTTCCTTGCCCTCCATGTTGCCGCCGGACTGGGTGGCGGAAGTCGCTTGATCAACGCCTAGTGAGACGAAGGCGGGATTGCCCTGCTGCTCGGCATATTCCGCCACGGCGAGGAAGCCGACGAAGATCAGCGTCATGGCAGCGAGGATCGCCCAGCCTTGGCGGGTGTCGCCCACCATCTTGCCGAAGGTGTAGCACAGCGCCGCCGGAATCAGCAGGATCGCCAGGCATTCCAGGAAGTTGGACAGCGGCGTCGCATTCTCGAACGGATGGGCCGAGTTTACGTTGAAGAACCCACCGCCATTGGTGCCGAGCTGTTTGATCGCAATCTGCGACGCGGCCGGCCCCACCGCAATGACTTGCTCGGTGACCGCGCAGCCGTTGGCGTCGGTCGTCGCTTGCAGCAGCGGCACGCTGACGTAGGGCTTCAGAGTCTGCACGACGCCTTGGGATATAAGCACGAGGGCCAGCACGACCGAGAGCGGTAAAAGGATATACAACGTCGACCGCGTCAGATCGACCCAGAAGTTCCCAATCTTCGACGCTTGCCTTCGCACGAACCCGCGGATTAGCGCGACGAGCACGGCCATTCCCGAAGCGGCCGACACGAAGTTCTGCACCATCAGCCCGAGCATCTGCGTGAGATAGCTCAGCGTGGTTTCGCCGCTGTAGCCCTGCCAGTTCGTGTTGGTCGCGAAGCTCACCGCGGTGTTGAAGGACGAATCAGGGCTCACGGCGCCCAGTCCGGCGGGGTTTAGCGGCAGAGCGCTCTGCACGCGCTGCAACATGTAAACCGCGAGGAAGCCGAACAGGTTGAACAGGATCATCCCGACGGCATACTGCTTCCAGTTCGACTCTTCCTCGGACCGTACGCCGCAAACGCGATAGATGCCGCTCTCCAGCGGCCGCAGCCAGCGCACCGGTCCGGGCGTCCGGCCCTCGTAGACCGCCGCCATGTACGTCCCCAGCGGCTTGACGCACAGCAGCAGCACGCCGAAGTACAACAGTATCTGAATCCAGCCGCTCGCGGGCATTTAGAACCACTCCGGCTTGAGCAGCGCGATGCCCAAATAGACCAGCAACAGCAGCGCCACGATCGCGCACACGACGTACCAGACGATCACGACTTCGCCCTCGGATAGATTCGCTCAACGACCATGATCGCCAACGCGAAGAACGCCACGCCGATCAGTAGATAGACGGCATCCACAAAGGGACTCCAAGCATTCTGGACCTCTGGGGGAACTGTAGCACCCTGCGCATCAGGATGCCGTTGGAAACACAACCGGGGCCGTAAGGACGGCGTAAAGATCGAGGCCCCCGCCCAAACCCACCGCCTGCCGTGATAGAATCAGCTTCGGATGCCTGAGCCGGGACCCATGCGGTGCGGGTCAGCTCGGATGGAAAGGAAAGAACACCGGGATGAGAACGATCGCCATGAGCCAGCACAGGATGTCCAGCGGAATCCCGATCCTCAGGAAATCCGCGAAGCGGTACCCGCCCGGCCCGTACACCATCATGTGCGTCTGGTAGCCCAGCGGAGTGGCGAATCCCAGCGAGCCCGCCACCGTCACGGCGACCACGAAGGGCATGTACTCCACGCCCAGATGCGCCGCCGCCTGCAGCGCAATCGGAAACAGCAGCGAGACGGCCGCGCCGTGCGACACCAGTTCGGTCAACAGCAGCGTGCCGCCGTAAATGCCGGCCAAGGTGCCCAGCGGGCTGTCCGCTGCGGCGGAGGTGATCGACTCGGCCAGCGCCCGGGCTAACCCGGACTTCCCCACCGCGGTGCCCAGGGCGAACGCCGCCGCGATGCTCAGGATGATCTTCCACTCGACGCTCTCGCGCGCGTTTCGCCCGGTGCAGCAGCGCGTCAGGATCATCGCTCCGCCGGCCAGCATGCCCGCCTGGAGCATGCTCAGCCAGCCCAGGCTGGCCACCACGATCATCGCCAACATGATGCCCATGGCCACCAAGGCCCGCTCGTGCCGGATGGGCGTGGAGTCCGCGACCCGGCTCACCAGATAGAAATGCCGCGAGTTGCGGTGTTGCTCCACGAAAGACGGGTGCGCCTCCAGCAGCAGCGTGTCGCCCGAACGCAGTGCGATATCGCCGATCTTGCGGTTGATGCGCTCGCCGCTGCGGGCCACGGCAATGACTGCCGCATGGTAGATTGAACGGAAGCGCCCTTCGCGGATCGTCCGGCCGACGACGGGGCAGCGCTCGGAGACGACCGCCTCGATCAGGCAACGCTGCGAACGCGGGGCGTCCAGCTTGAAAATCTGGTCGGTGGCCGGCTTTAACCCACGAATCTTCTGCAAATCCACGATGGCGTCGACCACGCCGACGAAGATCAGGCGATCGTCGGCCTGCAGCCGCTCCTCCGGCCCCACCGCCGGCAGAATCTGTCCGCCGCGCTCGATCTCCGCCAGGTAGGCGTGCGCCAACTGCCGCAGCCCGGCCTGCTCGATGGTCTTTCCCACCAGCGGACTGCCCGGCTCGATCAGCATCTCCACCGAGTACTCACGCGGATCGCCGAACGGCGTCAGCGCCGCTTTGCGCCCCGGCAGCAGCCAGCGGTGAAACAGCACCACGTAGGCCACGCCCGCCAGCGCGATCGGGATGCCGATCCCCGTAAGCTCGAACATGTGCATGCTGCGTCCGGTCGCCGCGATGAGCATGCCGTTCACCAGCAGGTTCGTGCTCGTCGAGATGATCGTCACCGTCCCGCTGAGCACCGCCGCGTAGCTCAGCGGCAGCATCAGCTTCGAGACGGAGATGCGGTGCTGCTTGGCCCAGTCATGCACCACCGGCAGAAACATCGCCACCACCGGCGTATTGTTCATGAAGGCGCTGATGAAGTTCACCGGCACCATCATCTTGACCAGCGCACCCGTGATCGACTTGGGCCGGCCGAGGAACTTCTCCGCCATGTACGTGCTGGCCCCGGTGGCGTCCAGACCGGCCACCACCACGTACAGCACCGCGACCGTGATGATGCCCTGGTTGGACAGCCCCGCGAAGGCCTCCGCCGGCGTCAGCACCCCGCTGACCAGCAGCAAGGTGATCGCCCCGACCAGGATGACGTCCGTGGCCACCTCCGTGACCGCCATCAGGACAAAGGCGCTCAGGATGACCCCAGCCGTGAACCACGCCGGCCAACCCAGGCTCGCCCACACCTCAAAATCCATCGCTCGCGCCCTTGCCCTGCTTCCCCCCATCCGAACCGCGACCGTTAGGGAGCGGCCGTCGCCTGTTACCGATCCGAACCGCGACCCTCAGTCCTTGACACCTTGTGTCAAGGATCAGGCAGCGGCCAGGCCCGTCGGCTACCAATCCGAACCGCGACCGTCGGTCCTTGACACCTTGTGTCAAGGGTCAGGCAGCGGCCAGGTGCCCTGTGCTCGTCGCTCTACGTGCTCCCGTCGATAGCTCGAAGGATGATACGGCGACCCTCGCTTCGGTCAAGGTTGTGCGGCATGCCTGAGCGTAGCGCAAGCATGGTTCAAGCCCCTCCTATTCGCTATACTGCGCTTCCGATTGCGAAGCACCCGCATGACTCAGCGGGTTCCGGACGGCCTCTATGTCAACCGAACCAGCCGCATCACGTTTCGTTCATGCTCTGCTTCGCGCCCGCGACTGGCAGGATCGGCCGCAGCGCATGCCTGGCGGCGGCTGGGTCTTGGACCACCGGCGACCGGAAGGGGCTGACGGCGTGAGCTTGCACCCTGTGTCCCGTTGGGCTACAGGCATTTTCGTTGGAGGACGCGGCCATCGCAGCGAACAGCAATAACCGCAACGGGAAGCGCGGAAACGGCGGGCAGTCGTGAGGGCCGAACAACCCGCACCCGCTCTCGACGCTGAGGACCGAACTTGTCTGGGAGGGCAAATACGACGAGTACGGCAACCGTCGCGAGGTGGACGTGGCCGGTCTCGCCATGCCCCTTCAGAAGATCGAGACCGTGGACCAGCCGCGGGCTGAGGCCGCCGCCGTGACGGGCAAGATTGACGTGCGTATGGACAGGTTGGGGGTTACGTGTCCAGAATAGAGGGTGGCGATGGCACTGAGCAACACGGAATTCGAGACGATTCTGGACGACCCGTCAAAAAAGATTGTCGGTGATCTGGCATGGTCGGAGGACGAGGACCACTCGCCCTCCGTGGAGTTCCGGGCAGAGGTCCAGTCCGAAGGCGGTTGGCCGCTGTTCATCAGGGCGAGCTATAATCCGCTGGCGGCAACCTTGACCTACGCCCTGATCCTCAAGACCGTGGGACCGGTCTACCGGCTCGATTTGGGCAAGGACCACCATAATCCCACCTGCGCGCAGGTGGGCGAGAAACACAAGCACCGTTGGAAGGAAGCGACTAAGGACAAGGATGCCTACGTGCCAGAGGACATCACGGTCCCCGTGACCGACCCCGTGGCGGTCTGGAAGCAGTTCCTCGCGGAGGTGCGGATGGCCCATGAGGGGCGCCTGGCGGGCCAGCCGCCGGCGCAAGGGGAGTTGTTCACATGAATCAAGCGATGCCCTGTGAACTGTTGGCGCGAACGCTAAGCCGCCTTTTCGTGTGTTCGCCACACGGAGAGTACCAGCGCATCCGCACGCCCTACCTGTACCCCGACGGCGACAACATCGACCTGTTCACCAAACCGCAGGGCGATGCAATCGTGATCAGCGATCTCGGTGAGACGACGCGTTGGTTGCGCATGCAGACCCTGGCGCCGAGGCGTTCAGCGAAACAGCGGGCCCTGGTCGAGGATGTGTGCCAGACCCACGGCGTGGAATTCTACAAGGGGATGCTGCTGGCCCGTTGCCGTTCGGGGGACGATTTCGCCGCGGTGGCGACACGGGTGGCCCAGGCCGCGCTGCGGGTTTCCGACCTGTGGTTCACGTTCCGCACGCGGGCCGTGGAGTCCGTCACGGATGAAGTGGGCGACTTCCTCACGGAACGGCAACTTGCTTTCGACCGCGGTGAGCGGCTCATGGGCCGGTCCGGGCGGACGTGGACGGTCGACTTTCATGTCCGTGCCCCCGCGCGGAGTTCTTTGGTCAACGTCTTGACGAGCGGCAGCCGTTCGGCGGCCCGGAGCATAGCCGAGCATGTCCTGGCCGAGTGGTTCGATCTCAGTCAGCTCACGGTCGGACCGGAATCGTTGCGTTTCGTGTCGCTTTTCGATGATACCGTGGATGTCTGGACGCCCGAGGACTTCAAGCTGGTCGAGGAGGTCTCCACGGTGGTGCGCTGGTCGGCCCCGGACCAATTCATTCAGGAGCTCCAGCAAGCCGCGTAGCAGGGGGAGCGCATGCCCGTAGATCACCGCGAGATGGCCTTCGAGGCCGCCATCGAGCACGACTTGCTCACGCGCGGCGGGTACGCCAAGGGCGACAATAGCGAGTACCACCCGACGGCGACCGACGACCGGTACTCCCCCGAAGGCTTTGACCAGGAGCGGGCGCTTTGCCCGGGCGTGTTTGTCGGATTCGTGAAAGAGATGCAGCCCGAAACGTGGCAGGTGTTGGAGAAGCTCCACGGCACGAACGCTGAGGCCGTTGTCCTCGACGACCTCACCAAGGCCCTCGACGGGCAGGCTGGCGTGCTTGCCGTCATCCGCCACGGTTTCAAGTGCTTCGGGAAGCTCATCCGCGTCGCGTTCTTCACTCCCGCTCACGGAATGAACCCCGACACACAGCGGCTCTACCAGGGCGAGTCCGCCGCGGCGGACGAGCCCTGGGTAGGCAGACCCAGTTACCACGGGCAAGCAGAACGTACCGAAGGGGACCTGATCGCACCGGACACTTAACCATAGGCCTCCCCTGCGCGGGGGTCAAGGATTGTGGGAAGGAACACCACGGGTGGTGCGTCTGTGCAAGGCGTCAGACACAAGGGGTGATGGTGCCTTGGTGCCTCGTTGCCTTGATGCCTCTTACCTTCTGCACTTTTCCAAACGAACCCATTTCGTACAGCGCCACTTTAGCGCCGACCTCGGACCGTGCCTTCAGGCGGTTCACGCAGACCTCGGCTGCGCGGCAAGCAACCGCTCGAAGCCCTCCTGAGTATAAAGAGGGGCTGACGGTCTCCGCGACGGGCGGTCGATAAGAACCTATGCCCGGGGAAAAGATTAAAATGGCTTCCCAGAGACGCCGGGGTGCGTGGACGGAGGTGGGTCATGATTAGACACGCTGTGTGGCGGCCGTACTGTCGGCCTCTGGCGGGTCTAGTGTGGTTGGTCGTGGGGTCCGCCTCCGCTCTCGGTCAACCGCGCGAGGAACGACCACGCGAGAATCCGCCGGAACGCGAACCCCGCGCCTACCCGCCGGAGCGGGAGCCGAGCGGAGCCTTCGACAACCGATATCCCGACGACCGGCACCTCGACTACGATTCGGAGCCGCCCTACGACTATTATGAGCGCTATTGGCGACGCGAAGCTCGTGACTATGGTCGGGCGCGGGACCGCTGGTCCCGCAGCGATCATTGGCGGTACGACCGTCCGGGCTGGCGGCGCTACGATGACGACGCGTGGTACGACGATTACGGCGACGGAGGCGGAGCCTTCGATGAAGGGTACTGGGAAGGTCGGCGCGACGGCCGGCGCTACGCCGAGTGGGAACGCCGCTATGAGCTCGGTCGGCGCAGCTACGCCGAAGCGATGAGCGACGGAGTGGCGGCTTTTCGCAACGCCGAATATTCTCAGGCCGTGCGGCACTTCATCCGCGCCGCCAAGCTGAATCAGGGCGATCCGGCCAGCCGCATCCACGCCGCCCATGCCATGGTGGCGATCGGGCGCTATCAGGAGGCGTTGCCGGCCCTGCGCCGCGCATTCCAGCTTCAGCCGAAGATCGCCTACCTGGCCCTGGACATCCGCCGGGACTACGGACCGAAGGCGGACTTCGACGCGCATCTGAAGGCCCTGGCCGACGCCGCTCGGGAGGCGGAGGACGATCCCGCCCTGTGGCTGCTCCTGGGTTATTACCAGTTCTTCTCCGGGCGCGAGAGTCAAGCACTCGCGTCGCTCACCAAGGCCGACGAGTTGGCTGCCGGCGACTTCATGACCGACGCTTTGCTGGATGCGGCCCGGATGGTCGCTCCGGCGTCCAAACCCCCGCCCAAGCCCAAACCGGGCGACAAGGGCAAGCCGCCGACCAAGCCCGAAGGCAAGAAACCAACGGAACCCAATCGTGCGCCGACGACCTCGCAACCCGCGGACCAGCGGGAGACGGTGCCGACGCACGACACCTGACACATGCCTCAGTGACCTCCAGCGCTTAAAACCACCCCGCCGCTCCGGCGGCGGGGTGGTTTGCGTGCGCCCCCTTGGATGCCGGGCGCCCTTTCTTCTTCAGTGGAACGGCAGCTTATCCGAACCGCGACCGTCAGGGAGCGGTCCAACATGTCACCAAGTCACGCCGCTCCCTGACGGTCGCGGTTCGGCATAGAATATGGTGCGTCAATTGTGAGGCACTACGCTAGTGCCGTTCAAGTCGCCGACGACCTGGGCGGCACGACGAAACGGGTCGTTGAGTAGCACGGTTTGAGCCGCGATGCGTTCGAGCGTCAGGTCGCGATCCGTTGGCCCTTCACCGCAAAGTTCCGGGTCCCCTTGGGTGCGTGCGGCCACGGCGGCGGTGTGCCGTTCGCGGTAATTCCACGCCGACGAATCGAGATGCAGAAAATCGGCGAAGGACGGAACCCGCCGCCCCCGTGTGCCGTAGTAGTGGCGTATCCCCCGCCAGCAGACCAGGTTGGCCAACCATGAATGCTTCTTGAACGGCCACACCCGCAGGCGCCGAACGGCCGAACGCAGCGAGTAGAATTCGGCGAACGCCGCCATCTGCGCGTGCCGCAATTGGGCGACGGTCATCCGCCGCGGTTGATAGACCACGGAAGCACCATTGTACCGCTCCCAATCCGTGCAGGTGATCCGGCCGCTGCGGCGGTACTCGTCCCAGAATGCCGTCCCGGGATATGGCGTGAGGATCGGAAAGCAGCTCATCACCAGGTCGCTGCGCTGGGCGAACCGGCAAGCGTCGCGGCAGCTCCGCCAATCGTCGGTGTCGAACCCGAAGATGAACGCGCCCCACAGGCTGATGCCGTGGCTTTGGATTTTGCGGATGCGCCAACCGTAAGTTTCCGGATCGACGTACTTCTTGCCCGCCTCGCGGAGCGTCGCCCGGCACGGGCTCTCCAGGCCCAGGATCAGGCCCAGGCACCCGCTCCGTTTCATCGCCGCCAGCAGCTTGTCGTTCTTGCTGATGAGGATGTCGCACTGGCTCGCCCAGTGAATCTTCAGCGGCTCCAAGGCGGCACAAAGCTCCAGGGCCCACTGGTGGTTCCCGCCGAAGTCGTCGTCCGCGAAAATGAACACCCAACTGTGGAAGCGCTCTTTGGCCTCGCGGATTTCCTCCACGATGTCGGCGATGGCCCGCTGGCGAAACTGCCGCCCGAACACCCCCGGCGTGGTGCAGAAGTTGCAGTTGTGGGGGCAGCCGCGGGTCGTCTGGATGGGGTTGAAGATCAGGTACTCGTGCGGATCCAGCAGGTCCTTGCGCGGCGTGGCGATGGGCGCGGTGGGGTATGCGGTCCAATCATAGATGGGGCGCAGCCGCCCGTGCTTCCAATCCTCCAGCATGTGCGGAAGGCAGGTCTCGCCGTCACCACGGCAAACCGCGTCCGCGTGGAGCGCGGCCTCCTCCGGCAGGGCCGACGGATGGATACCGCCCAGAAAGACCGTCACCCCCAGTTGCCGGTAGGCATCGGCCAGGGCGTAGGCCCGCTTGGCCTGCGTGGTCATCGCCGTAATGCCGACGAGGTCCACGTCGGCCCGCGGCACGTGCGGATGAGCCTGCGTGCACTCGTCGATCATCTCGACGTGCCAATCCGACGGCACCACGGCCGCGCACACCGCCAGTCCGGTGGGCATGAACAACGCCTTGCGCGTGAAGGTCATGTGCCGGATCAGCTCGGGCATGGTGATGGTGGACAGCGGCGAATTCGGGTTGACCAGGCGAATCCGCCGCCGCCGGCGGAACAAGGTCCGCTCGCGATCGCTCATGCGGGTGAGGTCGTGGACCACCTCCCCGCCGCCGCGATACTCCTGCGCAAGGTTTTGAGCTTGCAGGACCGTCGCCATCGGGAGCATCATAAACCGACCGGGCGAATTGATCCACCTTGGCAAGGATGAACAACCAGGTTAGACTCGAGTAATCGCAGCTACGGATTTCACAGGGACAAGGACGACCGGTGCATGATGATCCGCAGAAAAAGCAATCAGCGTTGGTATGGCATTGTCTTGATCGCCGTGGTGTCGGCCTGGGTTTCCGGTTGTGCGCCGGCCGGAGGCGCGTCAGGGGGGAACCATGGGCCGGACGGATCAACCAACGAGAACCAGAACCCGCCGGAGAACCAGAACGATAACACCCAGGGGGGAGGTGATCTGCCCCCGATCCGCAACGCGCGCCTGGCCGCCGTGGACGATTACGCTTACGTGCTTCAGAGCGATCCGCTGCTCGATCTTGATCCCGTCGCCCAAAGCGCGTTCGATCTGGTCATCATCGACTACTCAGCAGACGGCGGCCCGGACGGCGAATTCCCACGCGAGCAGGTGGAACAATTGAAGGAGGATGGGAACCGCATCGTGCTGGCCTACATGAGCATCGGGGAGGCTGAAGTGTGGCGCTTCTACTTCGACAGCGCCTGGGTCCGGCCCGACCCGCAGCAGCACCCCGACGGTCCATTCCAACTCACCGACGGGGCGCCGAGCTTCCTGGCTGAGCCGAACCCGAACTGGCCCGAAGCCTTCAAGGTGCGCTACTGGGATCCGGTCTGGCAGGAGATCATCGTTTCCAACCCCGGCGGCAATCCATACATCGGTGACGAGCCCAGCTACCTCGACCGGATCGTCGACGCCGGCTTCGACGGGGTGTATCTGGACATCATTGACGCCTACGAATACTTCGGCCCGGCGGAGATCAACGTGGGCGGTCCGGAGGAACGGCGCGACGCGGCGGAGTTGATGATCGAACTCGTGGTCGCGATCAAAGAGCATGCCGAGGAGCACGGCGGACGTGAGTTCTTGGTCTTTCCACAGAACGGGAGCGGGATCATCGCCGCAGAGGCGTTTCCCGCCGACGTGGTACCCGAGGGCGAAACGCCGACATCGTATGCCGCGCAAATGCAGGCACGCTATTTCGCCGCCATCGACGGCATCGGCGCGGAGGACACCTTCTACTTCGGGGACGCCGACGAAGACAACCCGTTCAACCCGCAGACCAGCACGATTGATCTCTTGAACCGCTATCGCGCCGCAGGGCTACTGGTGCTGGCGATCGACTATCTGACCGAACCCGCCGCGATCAACGACTTCTATGCCCGTGCCCGCCAGCACGGCTGGGTGCCGTACTGCAGCACCCGTGATCTGGCCCAGTTGACGATTAACCCGACCCAGCCCCCGGACTGAGCACAGCACCCCGCCGGCCTCGCCTGCCCAGCCGTTGGTTTGTCCGCAGTCGCCGTGGGCCGCTCACGGCGAGGTGTACTCATAAGCCCCGATGTCATAGCCCGCGCCGAAGGGCCGCGGCCGCTCGTCGAAATCCGTGGCCGGGGCGTTCGTGGCAGAAGCCGCGTCAATGGCGGGTGAGCCCGCCTGAAGATGAAAGTCGGCCGCACCGGCGTTCACGAATAGCGGATCGCCCTCGACATAGTCATCGCCGTATATTTCGTCTTCCCCTCCTCGGAAGCCGTCAATGAGGTTATGGTCTACGGTCACGTTTTCGACCAACATGGCCGCGTTCACCGCTATCTGAAACGAAAGGTTCCCGCTGCAAATGTTGTTGCGGATCACCACGCCTTGGGCATCTGGATTCTGGACCACGATGCCTCCGCCCCAGGGGTCCCGCCCGTTGTTGTATAGGGTGTTGTTGAAGATCTGAACGTTCGATATGGGGCGCTGGGGGGTGAGATCGGGGCAGCATTCGCTCACATCCATGCCTACCGCTCCATTGTTGTAGGCAATGTTGTTGTAAAGCCGGATGTTCTCGAGAAGTCCGCCCACTTCGGAGGCCACGGCGAACCCGTCGGCCTCGCCATCGTGGGAGATGTTCTCGAAAACCTCAATGTTGTAGGTGTGCCTCGCCTGGGCATCCACGTAGAACCCGACCCTCGCGGTATGATCCACCTCATTCCGATAGACTCGGCCATTGGAGGAACCGTCCTTGGGGCAGATGCCCTCTTTTGGGCAGTTGTAGATGTGATTGTTGCGCACTTCAAATCCATCGGTCTCTCCCACGGTGATACATTCATTCCACCCGGCGAGACACGCTTCCTCGACCTCGTTACCGTCCACAATCACGTCATGGCTGCCCCAGACCTGAATCCCGGAATCGTTGGTGTGGTAAACGTAGTTGTTCTCAATGATGATGTGGCTCGCTCCGCCCGACAGGATGCCCGGGTTGTGCGGATTGGTTGCGGCGTTCATGATCCGCAGGCCGCCGACGCGGATATACTCCCTGCCGGCTATCTCGAACAGTCCGGCCCATTCGGGCACATCGACATTGGCCCCGTCGATGGTGACCGTTTCTCCGGGATAAGCGGCATAAGTAATATAGTTGTTTTCGGCGCCGGAGTTCTGGGGGACGACGCGTTCCTCGTAGGTTCCCGCTCGGATGTAAACGGTGTCGCCCGCCACCAGGGTATTGGCGGCCTTCTGAATCGTCCGCCAGGGTTGATCCTGGGTCCCCGCGTTCGCGTCGTCGCCGGTCGGGGCCACGTAATAGTTCGCGCTGGGCGTCGTGTTGTCATTCCCCCCGCCGTTGTCATTCGCGTTCAGGTTTTCATTGGCATTCTGATTACCGTTGGCGTTGCCCTGGTCGGAGCCGCCGCCCCCGCCTCCGCCTCCCGTACATCCCCCCGACCACGCCAAGCACAGGGCGACCACCAGACCCCCGCCGAGAAACAACCGTAGCACTGCGTCTCGAACGATTCGAAAGTGGAAGAAAATACTCATGGGAAGGTCTCCTTTCCGGCGGACATGGAGGGTTGCTCCATCCGCCCAACCTGCCCGGGCCACACCACGTGGCCCAGGTCTGTCCTCGGCCGCCGTGCGCTATTGGGCCTCCCGCGGCCCCAGATCGACGCCCGCGACGCGCGGATGGCCACCACAGGCGAGGACCGCGTGAGGCGAGTTGTAGAAGATCGAGTTCCGCACGTCAAGCGTATAGAGCGGTCCGACCCCCATCGGTCCGGTGTTCTGACAGAAGATATTACCGCCGGCGACGGCGAGGGTGGCTGACCGCCCCCGGCCTCCGCTTGCCATGCACCCTGCAAACGAGTATCAAACCCGCATGTTATGGACCAAGTTTTTCATCCCGACGGCGAAGGAAGTACCCGCGGAAGCCACCGTGCCCTCGCATCAGTTGATGATCCGGGCGGGGCTGATCCGGCAAGTGGCCGCCGGCTCGTACACCTACCTGCCCCTGGGCTACCGCGTGCTGCGAAAGGTCGAGCGGATCATCCGCGAGGAGATGAACGCCGCCGGCGCCGTCGAACTGCACATGCCGGCCATGCAGCCGGTCGAGCTGTGGGAGGAGACCGGGCGGGCGGCGGCCTACGGGGAGAACCTGGTGCGCCTGGCCGACAAGCCCTTCCGCCGGGGCACGGTGCTGGGCCCCACCCACGAGGAGGTCATCACCGACACGGTGCGGGCTTTCGTCAACAGCTACAAGCAACTGCCCCTCACGCTCTATCAGATTCAGACCAAGTTCCGCGACGAGGCCAGACCTAAGAGCGGCGTCCTGCGCACGCGCGAGTTCCTGATGAAGGATGCCTACTCGTTCGACATGGACAAGGCCGGTCTCGACGTCAACTACGAGAAGATGTACCAGGCCTACTGCCGCATCTTCGACCGCTGCGGTCTGCCCTACACCGTGGTCGAGGCCGAGTCCGGCCCGATCGGCGGCGACGCCTCCCACGAGTTCATGGTGGTCACCGACGCGGGTGAGGACTACCTCGTCCGCGGCGAAGACGGTTCCTACGCCGCCAACCTGGAGCGGGCGACGATGGCCCCGCTGCCGGAGGAGCAATGCGACCGGATGGCGGCGCTGGCCGAGGTCCATACGCCGGGCTTCTCCACCATCGAGCAAGTGTCACGCTTTCTCCAGTGCCGGCCGCGAGATTTGATTAAGACAATTATCTATGAGACCCAGGACCAGCCGCTGGTGGCCCTGGTGCGCGGCGATCACGAAGTCAATGAGATGAAGCTGGCCCGGGCCGCGGGAGGCGCTAAGCCGCAAATGGCTTCAGCCGCCACCATCGAGCGGCTCACCGGCGCCGCGGTCGGCTTTGCCGGACCGGTCGGCTTGAAGGCCCGCGTCATCGCGGACCAGGCCGTGACGGTGATGAGGAACGCCGTTACCGGTGCCAACAAGACCGACTATCACGTGACCGGCGTCAACCCCGGCCGAGACTTCGCCGTGGGTGAGGTCGCGGACATTCGCTTCGCGGTCCCGGGCGACAGGAGTCCCTCAGGGTCGCCGCTCGTTTTTGAGAAGTGCATCGAAGTGGGCCACGTCTTCAAGCTGGGCACCAAGTATTCCCAGGCCATGAAGGCCACGTTCCTCGACGAGAAGGGGGTCGCCCGGCCTTTCATCATGGGTTGCTACGGTATCGGCCTGAATCGCATCACCGCGGCGGCCATCGAGGCCTTCCACGACGAGGACGGCATCCGCTGGCCGATGGCGATCGCCCCGTTCCACGTACACATCGTCGCCCTGGACGTCCGCGACGAAACGGTCCTGACCACCGCCCGCAAACTCCACGACGATCTGGAGGCCGGCGGTATGGAGGTGTTGCTCGACGACCGCGACGCCCGTCCGGGCGTCAAGTTCAAGGATGCGGACCTGATCGGCCTTCCCGTCCGGGTGGTCATCGCCCGGCGCGGCCTGACCGACGGCATCGCCGAGGTCCGCCGCCGCGACGAGAAGGAAGTGCGCCGGGTCCCCCTTCCCGACGTGCTCCAGCACGTCCGCTCCCTCATGTCCCAAAGCCGGCCCGGTCATATTGAGAGCGTCTGACAGAATGCAGAACGAGCCGCAGGCTTCAGACTCCCCTTGACGCTCAGCGTCAAGGCGTTCAGGCCGACGCGGCCAGCTTCCGGGTTTGCTGGTCCACCGCCTGAATCACGGCCTGGATTTCCTCCACTTCCCGCTCCTCGAAATAAGCTTCACCGCATTGGCGGCATACCCAGGCCGGAACCCGCTCCAGCACCAGGTGATAGCCCTTCCGATCCAGTTGGAAGGGCGCCGTTTCACGTGCCATGAGACCTTGGCAATGGATGCAGTTCATGCTTGCCTCCTGCTCTTGAACCCCTCCTCCCACGACTCGGGGCTGGGGAGATACGCGGTGACAATGGCCAGGAAATCCTCTCGCGGAGCGCATACCACATGGATCGGGCGCCCACTTGCCCCGCGTCCCAGGAGTAAACAACTGTGTCCCCGGGGGTCCTCCGGATAATCCTCCACCAATTCTCCGTCCGCAAGGACCTGCCGAACCTCGTGGGCCGTAATCATTCTCTCGGGGTGCGACATCTGCCTGACGGCATGCGGGAGAAACAGGAGCTTCTTCTGCGCGCTTTGCCGAACGAGCACAAGAATGTCTTCCGGATGGGGCACTCGAGCATTGTAACGGCCGGGTAGACCATCGACCAGCCGGGCAACGCGGCGTGTGGTGGGTCGCGGCCAACGCAGGGCACGCCGCCCCCGGTGCTGTTCGTCGTCTCCAGGGAATGGCGGGGCGGGTACACGCCTGACAGTCCGCGATCAGTCCACAAGGGGCGACGCTACATCAGCTTGCGCGAGTCCGTCCGCCCTTGGTGAGAAATGCGGGCCAGCACTCACTTGAGCCGAAATTGGTGCACTCGCCTGGGAGCGCGAGGCTCCTGCCGAGCCGTGCGGTTCGACCTGCCGGGAGGCCCGCTCCACTGCTGTAAACATCTTGCTGCGGAGACGTGGGAGTCGGGCGTGCCGTAGGCACGTGGTGACAATAGGCCAGCGTTTCAGGGTTTGTCGGTTTAATCGGCAGGGGGCTTGCAAGGAGGGTTCGCGTGGTGCCAAGCCGTGACGCCGGCGGGCACGCCCGGTGGTACGGAGACGCCGGCCGCTACAGCAGGCCGTACTTTTGCAGCCGGTAGCGAAGCTGGTCGCGCGAGAGGCTCAGCAGCGCCGCCGCGTGGGTCTGGTTGCCGCCGGTGCGGTCCAGAGCCTGGCGGACGAGCTGCTCCTCGACCCGGGCCAGGTCCACGCCCCCTGGCGGCAGTTGCAGCCCGGCGATGGCTTCCCCGGATTGGTCCGTCGCGCGCCCGAGGACCAGATCGTCCGCGTCAATGTAATCATGCTTGCAGAGCAGCACGGCTCGTTCGACGGCGTTGCGCAGTTCGCGCACGTTCCCCGGCCAGGGGTAGGACATCAGTTTCTGCTCCGCGTCCGGACGGACTTCCGTGATGGGCTTGCGAAACTCGGAGGAAAAACGGGCCACGTAATGCTTGGCTAGCAGCATGATGTCCCCGCCGCGCTGCCGCAGAGGGGCCAGGGGGACGGGGATGATGTTCAGCCGATAGTAGAGGTCCTCGCGGAACTTGCCCTCCTGGACCAGTTTGTCGATGTCCCGGTTGGTGGCGGCGATGACCCGCACGTCCACCTCGATGTCATGGACCCCGCCCACCCGCCGGAACATGCGCTCTTCGAGAAAACGCAGCAGCTTGGCCTGGAGCACCAGCGGCATGTCCCCCACCTCGTCCAGAAACACCGTGCCGCCGTGGGCCACTTCGAGCAGCCCTTTCTTGAGCGACTTCGCGTCGGTGAAGGCGCCCCGCTCGTAGCCGAACAGCTCGCTCTCCAGAAGAGTCTCCGCCATCGCCGTGCAGGTGATGTTCATGAACGGATGGTCGGCCCGGTCGGAATTGTAGTGAATGGTCTTGGCCACCAGGTCCTTGCCCGTGCCGCTCTCCCCGGAGAGGAAAATGGTGGAGGCTCCGCTGGAGGCGACGTCCCGAATGGTGGCGAACAGTTGGAGCATGGCCGGCGAGGCCCCGATGATCCCCTCGATGCCGAAGCGGGACTTCATCTGGGCGCGGAAGTCGCGCACCTGCCGTTTGAGCAGAGTGGTTTCCAGGCCGTGCTCGATGGTCTGCATCAGCTCGTCCATCTTGAACGGCTTGCTGACGTAGTCGAAGGCCCCGAGCCGCATGGCGGTGACGGCGTCCTCCACGTTGCTGTAGGCGGTGAGCATGACCACCACGATGTCCGGGTCTGCTTTGCGGACCTGCCGGAGCACGTCCAGGCCGGTCATGTCGGGAAGCTTATAGTCCAGGGTGATGAGATCGTAGGAGGCGTCGCGGAGCTTGCGGAGTCCCTCGCCGCCGCTCTCGGCTTCGTCGGCGATGTACCCCTCCTCCACGAAGCGTTGGCGGAGTGACCAGCGGATCAGCTTCTCGTCCTCGATAATCAGGACTCGGGTTTTGCTCATGGCGGCTCTCAGCTATTTGGGCAAGCGAATTCGCACCTGGGTTCCTTTTCCTTCCACGCTGTCCAGGGTGATCTGACCTTCGTGGGCGTCGATGATGCGCTTGCAGATGGCCAGGCCCAGCCCCGTGCCCTTGGCCTTGGTCGTGAAAAACGGTTCGAAAGCGCGTTTGAGCGCATCGCGGGTCATGCCCTGACCCGTATCGGCGATCTCGATGCACACGTAGTCGTGATCGTCGGAGAGCAGAATGGAAACGTCGCCGTTCTGTTCGCAGGCCTGGGCCGCGTTCAGCACCAGATTGCTGATCACCTGTTCGATCTGCGGCTCGTCGATGCGCGCCGCCAGGTCGTGTTCCAGCCCCTGGCAGCGGATCGGAATCTCCCCCAACGTCGGTTCCTGACGGAGGAACTTCACCGTTCGTTGGATGACCTTACCGAGGTTTTTCGACGCGAGTGAGGGCGGCTTGGGCCGGGCGTAGATCAGCAGGTCGCGGGCGGTCCGGTCCAGCCGATCAATTTGGGAGAGGATTTCGGAAATAATCTCGCGCCGGGGGTCGTCGGGCTCCAGGGCGGTGGCAATAACCTGGATGGCCCCGCTGATGCCCGCGAGGGGGTTCTTGATCTCGTGAGCCAACGAGGCGGCCAATTCCCCTACGTTGGCCAGGTGCGACACCTCCTCGAGGTGGTGTTCCAGGCGTTGGCGTTCGGCCTCGCGCACCTGTTGCGCGTAGTCCTGGCGGTAGGCATCGAGCATCACGGCCAGATGCAGGTCCAGAATCTTGTTCAGGGAGAGCGCCGCCTGGGCTGAACCCGGCCGTTTCAGACGCCGGAGGGCCTCGATGAGTTGCGTGCGCACCACGTTCATCGCGGTGATCATGTACTGCTGGGGAAGGCGGGCGCGGACGTGGGCGTGCCCGATTTTGGAGACGCGCTGAGCGTGAGCCTGGTCGTAAGGCCCCACGAACAAGCCCGCTAGCCAACTTCGTAAGGTACGCTTGAACTGGGCAAGGGGCGTCCGGCTTTCGCGGAGCACGGTCGCCGCCACCGGATCCTCGGTGATGCGTTGGTAGAAGGCCTCGACGACGTCGTCCAAGGCGGGTTCCAACGCTTTGCCCAAAGCGCGGAGACGGGCGGCATCGTCGTCGTCGAACGCGACGTATCGTTTCATTCTGTCAAAGAGCGATTCTTCCATTACGCCGGGGATTGTCCCATAGGCTGCGGATTTTTCCACATTTCCAGCGCCTGGACCGATCTTGACCCTGCTCCGGTCTCGGGACGCCTCCCTTGCGGAAAAGCCCGTCGTTCGGATAATCCGCCGCGGAAAGGACGACCGATGGAACCCGACTGGCGTACACGATGGCGACACAAGCTCGTCGACTTAAAGACCGCGATCTCCCTGATCAAGCGCGGCGACCACATCTTCGTCGGCGGGGGGGCCGGCGCGCCGACGCCTCTGCTGGAGGGCTTAGTGAAGTACCGCGAGGGTCTGCTGGACCACGAGGTGGTCCACATCCTCACGCTGGGCGAGGCCCCGCACGTCAAACCCGAGCTGGCCTCCGTGTTTCGGCACAACGCCCTGTTCATCGGCAGCAACGTCCGCCAGGCGGTCCAGGAAGGGTACGCGGACTACACCCCGATCTTCCTCTCCGAAATCCCGGGCATGCTCCGCAGCGGTCGCATTCCGGTGGACGTCGCCTTGATCCAGGTAGCCGCGCCCGACCGTCACGGCTTCTGTAGTCTGGGGGTGGATGTGGCGGCCAACCGTGCCGGGATTGCCGCCTGCAAGGTCCTCATCGCCGAAGTGAACGCCCAGATGCCGCGTACCCACGGCGATACCTTCGTCCACGCGGACCGCATCACCGTCATGGTCGAGACCGATCGCCCGCTGCCGGAGATGCTCCCACGCAGCGGGGGCGAGGTCAGTCAGCGGATCGGCCAATACGTCGCCGATCTGATCGAGGACGGATCCACCTTGCAGATGGGCATCGGAGCGATCCCCGACGCGGTGTTGGCCTGCCTGGACGCCAAAACGGACTTGGGCATTCACACCGAGATGTTCAGCGACGGCGTCATCGAGTTAATGGAAAAAGGGGTCATCAACAACCGGCGCAAGAGCTTGCACCGGAACAAGGCCGTGGTCAGCTTCGTGATGGGCACCCGGCGGCTCTACGATTTTGTGGCGGACAACGCCGCCATCGAGTTCTACCCCTGCGACTACACCAATGATCCGTTCATCATCGCCCAGAACGAGAAGATGGTGGCCATCAACACCAGTTTGGAGGTGGACCTCACCGGGCAGGTCTGCTCGGATTCCATCGGGGCCAAGTTCTACAGCGGCATCGGCGGGCAAGTGGATTTCATCCGCGGGGCGGCGCGCAGCAAAGGCGGCAAACCGGTCATCGCCCTGCCGGCGACCGCCCAGGACGACGTCGTATCGCGGATCGTGCCGTCGCTGACCGCGGGGGCCGGCGTGGTGACCACCCGCGGCGACGTGCACTACGTGGTGACTGAATACGGCGTGGCCCACCTGCATGGCAAAACGGTGCGGGAACGCGCCTTGGCCCTGATTCAGATCGCCCATCCCAAGTTCCGGCCTTGGCTGGTGGCCGAGGCCAAGCAGCGCCGCTACCTCTTCCGCGAACAGCGCGAAATCCCGGTCCACGTTCCCCAGTATCCCGAGGACGTGACCCGCCGCAAAGTCAACCGGGCGGGGCAGCAGATTCTGCTCCGCGCCGTGCGTCCCACGGACGAGTCCAAGGTTCACGACCTCTTCCACGACCTGGGGTTGGGGGCGATTCCCCGGGCCCGGAGTCCGGCCTCGCCGGCGGACGTGCGGCGGCAGATTCACGATCTGTGCAACGTGGACTACGACAACGAGATGGGCATCGTGGCCTGCGTGGGCGACAATCCGGTGGACGCGGAAATCGTGGCCATGGCCGGCTACTGCGTGGACCGGGCCTCGGGGTTCGCCGATCTGGCGTTCGGCGTCGCCCCCGCGTCGCAAGGGCAAGGGAACGGCAGCTTGCTCATGGAGCACATCGCCCGTGTGGCCCGCCGCCGCGGCATCAAGGGATTCAACACGGTGGTCCTGCCCCAAAACACCCGCATGATCAGCTTGTTCGAGAAGCTTGGTTTTCCCATTCAGAGCAAGATGGAAGATGGGAAGACCGTGGTCACCATCGTCTTTGTGGACCGCCAGATCGACGCGAGTGAGGCCTCCGTCCCGACGACCAAGCCGGACAAGAGGACCGAACCGCGACCGTGAGGCAGCGCCCTCTTTTCCGAACCGCGACCGTCAGGGAGCGGAATCCCTGGCCCCCGGAGGTGCCGCTCCCTGACGGTCGCGGTTCGGACCCGCCTGCCGGCAGGTAAGATGCGATCCGCATGACTCACCAGGCTAACGCTTCGGCCAACACAACGTCTTAAGCGTGTCGATGAACTCACCCCGCCGCGGGTCCTGCGGATCAGTCGGGTCGCAGCAGAAAATGGGTCGGCCCTCTCCCGTGGGACCCTGGATGCGGGAGAGCAGACGTTCGAGGCGCTGACAACAACCGTCCACCACCGCGGGCAGCACCCCACCCGCCGCGACATTGACCAACACCACGTCGCTCTCGATCAGGCCGTGATACTCCGGGCGCAATTGAATCCGCGAGGCCAGTTCGTCGCCCAGCGGAGAATCGAGAAACCATCGAATTTGTGAGCGGCTCAGCAGGTCGCGTTCCTCGCGGGTGTCATCATCCAAGGTGGCGGCGGCGTGAGGCAGGCCGAACACCTCGGCCGCAAATTCCGTGGTGTCGTCCAGCGCGTCCTGCAACGCCCGCGCCGCTTGGACCGACGAGCGGAATACGTCGCTCAACGCCCGCGGGGCACGCATGACGAACACCTGCCGATCGTAAGGGTAGGCGTGACGTAGGACGGGATCGGCGTCAGCCTCGATGACCACGTGACCGGCTTGGTTTTGATGATGAATGGCGGCGAGCGCCTCGGCCAGGATTTCAAAAACGCGGTCGCCCGCATAGCACAACCATTGGGCGCTCGCCACGCCACACCCGTGCTTGGGAGGCATGATACCCACCGGCGGTTGCTTGCCTCCCGCAACGGCAGTCAGGCGCAGGTAGTGCGGACGCCCCTCCAGGACCTCTTCGATCAGGAGACCGGCGACCACACTTTTCCCCGACCGGCGGGGACCACTCAGCAGCGTTACGGTTAGACCCATCGACTACGGTGCGTCCCGGGATCACCGAACAGGCTTACGACCACAACCCTAATATTCTAGGCCCCGATTTCGGAGGAAGCTACTTGAGTCCGATAATGTGCTACGGATAGCTGCAAGGAGATGCTCTGCCCGTTCGAGGGTGGAGGTTCTCGTCAACCGCCTGCCGAGGGCGCCGCGTGGCGACGTAGGGCTAGGATCAGCTCCACCTCGCCCGCGGTGTGACCGGTCTGCTCGGCGATTTCCCCAGGCGAGAGCCCGGCATCAGCGAATTCATAAACTTGGGCGTAGCGACGATCCCCGCCGGGCACAGGATAGGGCGGGGTTTCCCCGCTGGATTCATTTACCGCGTCGCCGACGGTAACGTCACACACCGGGCGCCCGTCGGCCTGCCGGACCAGGCGGTCCAGGTCGGCGATCCGCGCATCCGCGTCCCGAATCACCTTCTCAAGCTTGTAGAACTTCGTTTCCAGTTGGGCGTTCATCTGCCGGGCAATGT
>JBGPAW010000016.1:0-21929 GCA_041480905.1 Phycisphaerae bacterium | reverse complement strand
CAGCAGCCTGCACGAGAATCGACTCGATCGTGAGGTCCGGCTTCATCACGCCCGCCAGGATCGCCGTGTTGTTGGTGCGGTCCCGATCCTCCTGGACGAGATTCGGATCCACCACAACGTAGATGTCGTGCGGTGCCGCGGAAGCCGGCACGAGCCACGACGCGCTGATCTCGGCTTCGTCCCCACCTACCAGCGGACCGGCATGCGTCGCAGTGCCGATGAGCGTTCCACTCCCGCCGGGCGGTGGCTGACCGTCGTAGAACGCCACCGCCACATTCGCCGCGGGCACGTCGCCGAAGTTCTTGAGAGTGGCACTGATTGTCGCGGTCTGTCCGGCCACGGGATTCGGCGGATCGATGCTCACACCGTTGCTTGTCGCAGCCAAGTCGCCGCCAATGATGTGCCGCAGCAGGTACATGTCGGTCTGATCCGGCACCGGCACGTGGTCTATCACAATCTCCTCGCCGTCGATTGTGACCGTGCGGGTCTCGTAAACGGTCGTGACCTTGTCGTACACGGCGACCAGATCGCCCGTGGCATCGTAGACCGGAGCAATGGCGTGCTCGATTTGGGAATCCGCCGTGAGCCGCTGCGGCTTGGTCCAGACCTCCAGCGTCGGGTCGTATATCGCCGACCACAGGTCCACACGGTCCTCGCTGGCATCCTGCCAAACTAGGGCAATCTGTCCGGTCAGCCCTGTGGCGAGGCGGAAGTCCGCCGCCCCGGACGAAGCCCCACCGTCGCGATCCACGATCGTGCGCAGGTCGGACAGCGCCAGGTCCGTCGCCATGACGATGTCCCCGCCGCGGTACCATACGAGCAGCAGGTCTCCGTTGCTGTCGTAGGCCACCTGGGGATTCGCCTCCTCGATGCCGTTGGTGCCCACCGCATCAGTGGTGAGCTGCTGCACCGCCCACCAACTGCCGCCGGTATAGCTGACCGCGAACAGCTCACGGTCCCACGGCGTCGTGGTGTCGTCGTCCGTGTCGCCGACGAAGAGCAGCACCGCTTGGCTGCCGTTGTACGCCAGGGCGCTCTTAACCACGGACGGCACGCCCGTGGCCACCGTCATGGCGGCTGACCAGTTCGAGCCATCGTAGAGCGTGTAGTGCACGTTGTTCGGAGCGCCATTGCTCCCGATTTCCTGGTTGGTTGCGTTGCTGACCCACGCCAGCATCGCCGTACCGTCCGGCGCCGTCGCGATGCGTGGACTGCGGTCCAGGTAGCCGTTGCTGGTGATGGGAACAGCCGCCTCCCAGAGGCCGTTCGACCCCACGAATCGGGCCACCGCGATCTCGGTCTTGCTCTTCAGTTCGTCGTACTTGCACTCCAGCCGGCACTGCGCCTCGCATGCCTCTGGATCGGGATCGCCCACGCACTCATCATGGCACGGCTGGATGCACGGGTCGTTGGGCTCGCCGGGCTCAATCAGCACTTCGCCGGCGTTCTCCCACACGAGCAAGGCATCGCCGTTCGGCAGCGCCGCAATCTGCGGATGGAAGTCAGCGGTCCCATCGTCCGCGACGGCCACTGGTTGGCTCCACGTCTGAATCGCTGCGTCATACTTAGAGAACACGACCTCGGTCCGATTCGTCGGCGTACGGACCGGATCGTCGTACACCCACACCGCCAGCAGGTCATCCCCCACAGCAGCCAAGTCCGGCGTGGACTGATCGAACACATTGAGCTGGATCGGAGTCTCCTGCGTCACTACGTCGCGGAGCCCGCCCCGATGATCATTCGCGACGAAGATCGCATAGCCGGCCCGCCGTCCCAGATAGTCCCGCGGCATCAGCCCGAACACCGGCTCGCCTTGCTCGACCACCCAGCGCCCGCCATAGACATCCCACGTCCAGTTCAGGAACGGCCACTCCCAGCGGAAGATCCACACGATCAGGCGCGCCTTGCCGGCCAGATAGATCTGTAACCGTTTCAGAACCTCCTCCGGCGGGACCGCCGGATAGTTCAGCGTCCACCGGACGCCGCCGCCGATACTGCCTTCAACCGCCAAAACGTCTGCAACCCCCACGCCGAGCGTCCCCTCGACATACGGAAGCGGGTCGAAGTTCAGCGTCCCCTGTTGGATCGGGTCACCTGGACCATCCCATCCGAGCGTCTCCAACTCCATCTGCATCTCCACCTCGATCAAGGCCCGCCAGTAGCAGGGGATGGGTCCAAGCATGAACGGGCACGGCTTCGGTGGAATGTCCACGCTCAGATGCACTCCGGACCACGTTGCCCCGCCGGATGTCCAATGATCCGGATTCTCGTAGAATTGCCAGCGCGCCTGGGCGCCCACCTCGGGCGCGAAATCAATGCCGGCGATCTTCGTTTTCTTCCGCCGAACATCCTCTTTGTAACGCACCGGCAGGTAAGGCTCGAACGTGGCTCCTTCCGCGTGGCCGTGATCGTCCACCTCGATTCCCATGTCCCAGGACACCGCCATCATCAGCGCCTCTTTGCCGAACAGCGGCACGTCTTTCCCGATTACGTCTTTTCCAACGCCTTCCTCCAGTACGGATGGCTCAAGCGCGAGCCGCACCGAGCTGTACTTCAGCGTCGCCATGAACGGCCAGACCGGGTGCAGCTCGTCTGCATCTACGCCCGGCAGCAGCGGTATCACCTTGAAGTGCGCCTCGTACGGCGTTGATTCGATTGGCGGGCTGTCTGCGGTGACCGCAACCGCCTGGAGCGTGCCGCTAGGACCGAAGTCCGCACCCATGTTGAAGTTGCGCGAGGCCGTGCCCCCGGTGCATGGTGTCTGGTATTGCTGCTGGCTCGGCAGGATGGTCCAGCGCACGTGGCCCGGCGTGTGGCTGGCCCAGTCAATGGACGCGGCAAACGTCTCCGTCAGGTCCACCTGGTCGAGGTAGAAGACGTCGTTCCCGGGGCCGCAGAGCAGCCCGCGCACGTCGCAGATGCCGAAGCCGCTGTGCGGCGTCAGCAAGATGTTAGCGACCGTCTGCGACGACTCCGTGATCCTGACATTCTGGACAACGCCGCAATAGCCCGGGGCGCTCACGTCGATCGCCACCGACCCCGCTTGCACACTGCTGAACGAGAACTGCCCATTCGGCCCGGTCTGGACTGGTGGATGGCCGGTCAGGGCCACCGTTGCCCCATTGATCGGCTGGCCGGTCGTCTGATTCCGCACGGTGCCTATCAATTCGCCCGGTCCCGCAGCAACGATCGAGAACACGTTCGAGTCGCCCCAGCCGATCTCGCCGCTGGTCGTATCCACGTAGAACAGCGCGGAGTCGCCCCACCCGAAGCCTACATCGTTGGCGCCCACAGTCGTGTCCACGTAGAACGGCGGGGAGTCCCCCCACCAGTCATCGCCTCGGACGGGTGCGGTCATGAGGGCAAGAACCACTGTAACGAGCCCCAGATTGCTAGCTTGCTTGCAGATCATGGAAACGATCCTTACGTGTGCCACTGCTCTGTGAGCAGTGGCTCTTGCTTTTGCCACTGCTGAAACAGCAGTGGCACACGGGCGCAAAGGTTACTCAGAGTCCAGGACCAACCGGAACCCGTAGCTGCGGTACCGGACGGCGGGCGCGTCGCTGCTGCGGTACGCACAAGTCAGGCCCGTTACAGCGCCGGTCCACGAGCTGCTGCGTTCAACACGGGAAGTTCCATTCGTCGGCCCTGTCGGGTTCGAGTACGGGCTCGAACTGTAGTACGTCGAGCTGTACCAGTCGTTGCACCACTCCCACACGTTGCCGGCCATGTCGTACAGCCCCCACCCGTTCATCCCGTTGGCGGTCTGATAGCTCGTGGGGGCGCACGGCCAGCTAAAGTCGGCCTTCTGCTGAAGCTGCCCGGTGTAGAAGCCCGCCGGCGTCGTAAACAGGTAGGTCCCGCATTCGTAGGGGTCGCCGGAGCCGCCGTAATTCGCGATGTTGCTCGCGATCGAGTCGCCCGAGGGGTAGCGCCAGTATGGCGAGTAATGACCGCCGCGGGCGGCCTTCTCCCACTCCGCTTCGGTGGGCAGGCGATAGCCGTTGGCCGCGAAGTTGCACGCCCAGGTGGTCGTGTCGTAGCTCGGGGTGCGGCCCTGCATGGCGCTGCGCCAGTTGGCGTACGCCGCCGCACCGTACCAGCTCACCTGAACCATCGGGTGGTTCTCCTTGCCCGCGGTGAGACCGAAGGTGCTGCCGTTCCAGGTAATGCGGCTATATGACGAACTTGTCGTTGTATCGCAGTAGACCAGGTCGTTGCCCGTGCCCTTGACCAGCCCGGTGCTCACATACACCAGTCCTTGCTGGTAGGCGTAGTTCAGGCCCTCCAGGTACTGCTGATTCGTGACCTCGCAGCGGTCGATCAGGAAGGCGTCGATGTACACGGTGTGCACGGGCAGTGCTTCTCCCTGGGCGTCGTGATGGTCGCCCATGTCGTACTGGCCCGCAGGCACGGGCACCATGCTGGCCCCTTGGTTGTCCGTGGCATAGACCCGCGCCTTCAGCGAGCCCGACCAACCGGGCAGGTCCGCCGGGCAGTTCCAGACAATGTGCTTGCCTATGCCCGGCGCGACGCCCGCGCCCACGTCGCCCGAGACGCCGGGCATGAGCACGCCCCAGGTCTGCCCGCCGTCCCAGCTTCCCACGACGGAGATGAAGCACGCATCCCCGTCGGCATCAGCCAGGTTGTAGTAGACGTCCACCAGCTTCGATGCGTCCGGCCGCTGGCTGGCGGTCACGTTGCTGACCACCGGCGGCTGGTTCGCCCAGGCCGGCGTCGCCCCAAGCGCCGCTGCCACCAGCCACCCGCCTGCAATCGTTCTGATTTCTTGTTTCATGAGATTACTCCTCGCTCAGTTCGCTCCGCACACATGGCTCGTCCTTCCTTCAAGACGCCGATTCCGGCGACCCAACAGAACCCGTCCTTTGCCCCAGTTTGAATGTTTCGTTTATCGCACACGCTTGGACGCCCGGTCGCGCGTCGCGCCCGATTGACACGCACAGCGTGTTTCCCGCAGGCACGTTACCTGCCTCCACTCTAAGCGCCGCTGCTCGGGCAGTCTCGGTGAGGTGTGGTCCGCCGCAGGCGGATCGGCCCGTCCCCGAGCCCGCAATCGGCGGCGGTGCCGGGCTGCTCCACGAATGTCGCACCCGCCGAAGCTGCCGGATTCGCGTTATCGGCTCCATTGTACCGCCGACCCTCGCCTACAAGAAGCGCCCACCGCCTGAACGGAGCCTGGATTCCACGGCCGCCGAGGGCTCCGCGCTCAAGCATAGTGCAGCTTGCCGCGCGGCAGCGGGACCGGGCGCCCGAGTTCCCTGGCCGTCGCAATCCACTCGCGGGCGACGCGCTCCACGGCGCGGAGCGCCGCGCGATACGTGCGTCCGTCGGCCATGCAGCCGGGCAGCTCGGGAACTTCCGCGAGGAAGGCTTCATCCTCGTGCGACCAGTAGATGATCACCTCGTATTTCATAGCGCGTCACCCAAACGGTACTTTAAGATGAGTTGCCGGACCTGCTTCACCTGGTACGGCTTCGAGAGAGAGCGTTTCGCCTGCAGGTTGATGATCTCATCGACCCCGTCGCGTGTGAAGATGTGATGATCTCCACGCACGCGCTCGTCAAAACCGAGCCTCTTGAGCAAAGCGGTCAGATCGCGAAACCGGACCGAGTGATCCGCCGTGCCGCGCAAGACTCGTTCCAGCGTTTTCACAGGCTTCGTCACGGCCCAGCCCGTCAGGTACCAGCTACCCTACCCATATCATACCGCGCCGCACCGTCGGGCGGCACGGCCCATGTCGCCCCGCCGTCATTGCTGGCCTGCGCCGTCACCGTGCAGGTGTCCCCATCAGCGTCAGCCAGGCTGTAATAGATGTCCACCAGCTTGGACGCATCCGTCCGCTGGCTGGCCGTCACGTTAGAAACGACGGGCGCCGAGTTGCCCCAAGCCGCCGGCGGCGCGCAGAGTGCGAATCCAGCCGCGGCCAGAAGGAATGATCCCAATACCCAACCTGTCTTGGTGTTTGCCGATCCACGACGCATGGTTTTACCCCGTTCGTGTAATGACCCGTCGCTCCCGCTCCGGGCTCTGATTGTGCCCCGTCGCTGACGCTCCGGGTTCTGATCGTCGGTGCCAGGTTTCCCCTGCAACCGTCGCACCCACCGAAGCTGCCGGATGAGCATTACCGGCTCCATTGTACCTCCATCCGGATCTCGATTCATTCATTCGGCTCCGTCGCCTCCGGCACTATAGAGTCACGCCTTCGGCCGCGAGCGCCTGTCGGAGGACTTCACGCACCCGTGACGCAATCTCCACCGCCGCACGGGCATGCTCCGCCGACACGTCTGTACCGGGCCCCGGGTAACGCGCAACGATCGCATAGCGCGTGAGCGCGTCGGCTTCATAGAGCGACGCGCCCCACGCGGTGTCAGTCGGGCATAGCTCCAGCAACCTCGATATGCTGTGTGTGAAAGGGAAATCGATACCGCGCAGCACCAGGTAGGCCTTCAGGTACTTCTCCGCGCATTGCTGGGCGTGATAGGCCACCAGGCGGTACGGGCAGTCGGCCTGCATCGCGAGTGCATGTCGGGCCAGACGAAAGTCCTCGTCCGCACGAGCCGCCCACTCATGCACCGTCTGCTGAATGCGCTCAGGCAACCCGGTCATACAGCACCCTCCCCTCCAACGCTGCCGGTCGGGCAACCGTGCCCGGGATGTGACGGTCCAGCTCGAACTCCTCCGGCGTCAGGATGACGATGTCGCGCGCGATGCCGAGCCCTTTCAGGGCGCGGTCCATCGCGAGCATCAACTCTAAGCGCTGACCATTCACGGGGCAGATCACGAGCAGATCCACGTCGCTCCGCTCGTCCGCCGTGCCGCGCGCCTGCGAACCAAACAAGATGATCCGCGTGGGTTTGAATTGCTCAGCCAGGCGGCGCGTGACCTCCTGCAAGACCTGCTCAGGCACCATTTTTGCGTCTCCACAAGCGGCCCCGATTCGGGTAAGCAGGCGAGGTGCCGTCTCGCCGGTCACCAGCTTCGGCATTGTATCACGCATCGGCCGTCCCGTGTCCTCGCATCGCCTTGCTCTGGTAGCCCCGGTGAGGTGTGGTCCGCCGCAGGCGGATCGGTCCGTCCCTGAGCCCGCGATCGGCGGCGGGTTCCTCCGCGTTCTACGAGCCCCGTAAGCGACGCTCACGCGGCACATGCCCCCATCCTCCCCTGGGAATCGAAAACAAACCGCCACTAGCCGCCACCGCCGACTGGCTTCAGGCAAACGGGTTTACCACTTCCAGGCCCGCCACGGCGCTACCCGGCAAATCCTCCGAATACAGACGCGTGACGCCCGCTTCCAAGCACGCGGCCGCAAGCAGAGCGTCCCAAAACGACAACTGTTGCTCTAGGTGCAGCCGCCGCCCACGGTCCAGAACACCTGGCGTTGGTGGAACCAGTGGAAACATTCGCAGAAACGTACCCAGGCGTTGCCAGGCCTCCGCGGCAGTGAAGCCGCAGGGGGTCAGCTTCCGTGCCGCGGCGATGAACTCGCAGGCCACTTGCCAAAGCAAGACCGCGTCCGGTAGATCGGCGAGCAGGTTCACGGCCCGCGCTTGCCGTTGCGGGTCAGCCGAGTCGCAGGCGTAAACGAGCACGTTGGTGTCAACGGCGTTCATGAAGCTGGTCTCGTGTCGGATAGGGCCGGTCAGACCGGAACGGGCTCCGCCCGATGCCCGCCCGCAGCTCCTCGATCGCCTGCCGGCGGTCGTTCGCGTCGGGCGATTCCAAGGACTGGATGATCAACCGCACGCGCTCGTTGGGCCGCAACGAAAGGTGGTTGTCGGGTTTCAACACGCCATCCGCGTAGACGGCTTCAGTTATCTGCGTCATGCTCAAACTCCACTCTCCGATCTGTCCACGGCTATCCTACCACAAAAACTCGTGCCGGCGTACCCCCGCTTTATCCTTGCCGCTGCTCTGGTAGTCTCGGTGAGGTGTGGTCCGCCGCAGGCGGATCGGCCCGTCCTTGAGCCCGCGATCCGCGGCGGTGCCAGGATTCCCCAGAACCGTCGCACCCGCCCTTGACATGCCGCGCCGGGTGACGCCCGGCGTTCGCTTCGGAAACTGGCTCGCACCGCGAGCCGCGTCCCGTCACGGGCCACCGAAGCTGCCTTTGAGCGTTATCGACTCCATTATACCGTTCACCGCCCGCCGCAAGAAGCCGTTCCGCCGCCTGCCGAGCTTCCTGAGTCATGCCTGATCGCCTCCACAATGAAATGGAGAGGTCCGCCCTCCGCGTTGTGGGTCGTCGAAACGAGAATCCGTTCCCCGTGCACGCGTTCTTCCGCCAGCCCTCTCGGGGTGCGTGGGTCACCCATGCGCTTTATGAAGCGCGTCGCCGCGGGGCTGCGGTTTCCGTGCTTACCGCAGTCTGCAGGAGTCGTGCCAGGCGCTGGTCCGCCGCGAGGCTCTTCTTCACGGCTTCATTGCGCTGCGTCCACGACAACCCGCCCCACGGGGCTTTCAGCTTCTGCTGAATCTCGTGCTTCATGGCCACGCAGCCGAGTAGGGTCCGCGAGCGTGGACCCTACTTTTGTGGAGGAGAACTTTGTTTTACAATGCTCCGGTCATGAGCGCACCTAACGCAAGCTCCCCCAGTCATGGCGTAGGTCCGATGGCGGCGTCGGGCGCGCCGCCCGAGACCGTCGGGGATGTCGGCCCGCCGGCCCAGACCGGGGCCACCCGAACCTGGGGCACGAAAAGCTTTCGGATAACGCTGGGCGTCTTTCTCGGCGCCCTGCTCGTGCGGCTCGTATATCTCGCCGAGAGCGCCAAGAACCCAACCTTCGCGGTGCCCATCGTGGACGCGGAGGTCTACGACGGTCTGGCCCGAGCCCTGGTGCAGGGCAAAGGGATGGCCGACGCGTTCTTCTGGCAGCCGTTTTTCTATCCGTTCTTCCTGTCGCTGGTGTATTTTTCCAGCGGGCCGTCGATCCTCTGCGCCAAAATCGTTCAGGTCGTGTTGGGTGCGGCCACTTGCGCGCTGACCTACCGGCTGGGCGAACGTGTCTTCGACCGCCGGATCGGGATCGTGGCGGCGCTGATGACCGCTTTGTACGGTCCGCTGATTTTTCTGGAGGCGGAATTGGTGGCGGCGGGTTGGGCCGCTTTCTGGTCGGTGGCCCTCGTTCTGCTCTTTCTCAAGGCCCGTGAGGAACAAGCTCCGCGGGCTTGCTTCTGGTTGGGCCTATGCGGCGCGCTGAGCATCCTGACCACACCGACCTTCCTGCCCTTTTTCCTGACGAGTTGCATCTGGTTGGTGGTGGTCTTTTGTCGGGGTGCATCGCGCCGGCGGGCCCTCGGCCGGGGTGTACCGACCCTGCTGGGGGGTCTTCTACTCGTCGTTGTGCCCATAGCCCGGCTCAACTCCCTGGTGACCGGCCACTTCGGGTTCCTGCCCTCGGCCAACGGGATCAACCTCTATATCGGAAACAACCCGGACTATTGCCAGACGCTGACGACGCGCCCGGGCACGGATTGGACGCGCCTCACGCAACTGCCGCAACGACACGGCGTCAAGAACGACACGTGGGAAGGACAGAAGTTCTTCATCCGGCAAGTTTGGGAGTTCGCCCGCACCCAGCCGCTCAGCCTCGCCAAAGGTCTCGGACGTAAAGCCGTGGAGTTCGTGACTTCGCGCGAGATTCCCCGAAACGTGGACATCTACCTCTTCGCCCAATGGTCGCGGCTCAGCGGATGGTTGACCTGGAAGGTGGGCGGCTTCGGGTTCCCCTTTGGCGTACTCTTGCCCCTGGTCGGCGTGGGATTGGCGTGCCACGGGCGACGGCTCCCCGGGCCCCTGATTCTGTTCCTGATCTTCTATCCTTTGGCCGTCATCGTGGTCTTCGTGACCTCGCGCTACCGAGCGCCGATTGTACCTCTGGCGACCATTCCGGCTGCTGCGGGAGTGGGAGCACTCCTCGGCATGCTCCGCGGGCGGCACTGGGGCCGGCTGACCGCCGCGGGGGTGGGAGTCACGGGACTCGTTCTGGTGTCCAGCCTGCCCGGTCCTTTCTGTGAGGAGGAGCTTAACTACGAGGCGGAGCTGTACTTCTGCCTGGGCACGGTGACGGCCGGTCAGGGGCGTGCCGGCGAAGCGATGGCCCACTACGAACATGCCCTGCGGATCCGACCGGACTTCGCCGACGCCCACCACAATTGGGGAGCGGCCCTGAATGAACAGGGAAAACTGGACGAAGCCGTCCGGCACTATCAAGAGGCCCTACGGCTCGACCCCAACCGCCACGACACCTACGTCAACCTGGCATTCGTGCGTGACCAACAGGGAAAGACGGAAGAGGCCCGCGGGTACCTGCAAAAGGCGCTTCAGCTCGAGCCCAACGACTCCATGGCCCACAATAACCTGGGGTTCATGCTGCTGAAGCAGGGCCGACTAGGCGGCGCCGACGGAGCCATCGAGCACCTGAACGAAGCCCTGCGCATCAATCCCGGCTACGCGAAAGCCCGGCAGAATCTCAATACCGCCCTGGCTCGAAAAGAAGAATATGAGAAAGCCGTGGACCACTATGGCGAGGTGCTGAGGCTCCAGCCCAACGCGCCGGGCGGGTACACGAATCTGGTGTCGGCCCTGGTTTCCTTGGGTCGAATCGACGAGGCGGTGGAGCGCTGTGCGGAGGCGCTCACCGCCAATTCGCAAAACGCTGATGCCCTCTACGCGCTGGCCTTTGCCCTCGAAAGCGGAGACCGGCTGCAGGAGGCCCTCGAGGCCTACGAAGCGTTACTGCAATTCGACCCGAATCACGCGCAGGCCCGTCAACGGCTGGAAGCCGTGCAAGCGCGACTGAACCGCGCATCTACTTCATCGGGGATAATTCATCCTCCGGGCTAATGGCGTTCGACTTGAATGAGTTGCAGCAGTTCCCCCGCCGTCCGGACCAGCCTGGGATCGGTGGAATGATCGACAATCCAGCGGAAGTCGTGGATCGCCGCCTCGAAGTCACCCAAGAGCGCGCGGGTTTGCCCGCGTCCGTAGTAGGCGTAGCCGTAGGCCGCCCGCAGTTGAATGGCTTTGTCGTAGTCGGCGATGGCGCCGTGCAGGTCTCCCCCTTCGGCTTTGGCATCGCCGCGTCCGCAGTAGGCGTAAGGGTCATCGGGCCGCAGGCGGATCACTTGGTTGAAATCGGCGATGGCTCCGGAGAGATCACCGGTGGCCTCTTTCGCGTCAGCCCTGGCGCAGTAGGCTTCGGCGTCATCCGGCCGAACCGCAATCACCCGATTGTAGTCCGCAATGGCCGACGATAATTTCCCGGTCTCCTCATAGGCCCGTCCGCGGGCGAAATAGGCCTCCGCATTGTCCGGTTTAAGGCGGATGGCGACGGTGTAGTCGGCAATGGCGCCGGTCAGATCGCCTTTGGCCCGCTTGGCGTCGGCGCGCTCGGCGCGGGCCCGGATCTCGTCAGCTCCCAGCTTGATCGCCTTGCCGAAATCAGCGATGGCCCCGGAAAGATCGCCGTTGAGTTTTCGAGCCTGACCGCGCTGGTTAAGCAGCTCGAGGTCGGCGGGATCGAGGCGGATGGCCCGCGTCAAATCCGTGATCGCGCCGGCGTAGTCGCCCATCTGCTGGCGGGCCCGGGCCCGTTGTTTGAAAGCGGCGGCGTTGGGCGGATCGAGCCGGATCACCTCGTCCCAATCGGCAATCGCCGCGGAGTAGTCGCCCAGAGCATACCGCGCCTTTCCGCGCCCCAGAAAATATTTGGGCTCGTTGGGCTGCAACGCGACGGCTTGATCGTAGTCGGCGACGGCCCCCGCCGCGTCCTTGGTGGATAACCTGCCTTCGCCGCGCAGGGCATAAACCTCGGCGTTCTTGGGATCCAGCCTGAGCACCGCATCATAGTCCGGGAGTGCTTCTTCCCAGGCGCCGGATTGGCGGTACACCTCGGCACGTTTCCGGTACAGGGTAGGTTCGTCGGGAGCCCGCTCGATCGCCGCGGTATAGTCGCGCAGGGCTGCGGCATGGTCTTCCGTCTGGACGTGGGCATCGCCGCGCCGCGTGTAAGCAGTGGCGTTGCCGGGCTCCAGGGCGATCACCGCGTCGTATCCGGCGACGGCCTCCTCAAGTTTACCGCGCTCGAAGGCGCGGTCGGCCTCACGCATCCGTCGGACGCCCTCGGGGTCCGCCTGCACCAAGTGCGGGCGAAGCGCCACGAACCCCACGACTCCCAATACCAAGACCACGAGCATGACCAGCCAACTCCTGAGGGGATGTTTCCGGGTGGGCTTCCTGATCCTGATGGCGAACGATGGCCGTCGACTGTCTTTCTCCGGTGATTTCATTGCTCTGATCCTGGTTACTGCCACCGCCCTCTTTTCGGAACCATGCGGACCTTAGACGAGCACAAGGGCGTGCCACCGGCACACGCTCGGCCAAGACTCCTGATCGAATATCGGTCTGCCGCGAAACGCAATTCACGTAACCGCCCCGAGCGTGATTATCCGCCGAACCACTTTCGCTTTTTCGGACCTTTGCCCTTGGGTGTTCCTCGAGGATCGCCGCCGATTTGTTTGAGTAACTCGGCCAAGGATTTCCTGCCGCCGCCGAGGCGGCGCAGGACTTTGATCTTGGCCTGCGTCTCGGCATCGAGGCTGTCGAACAGTTCTGCATCGGGATCGGGCGCGGGTGGCGGGTGGATCGGGTCCGGAGGTGGCTCAATTCCCGGGAGGTCGGTGTATTCCTCACCCGGCGAGGAAGTGACGGGGGGAGAAGGGGGTTCCGCGAGCGAAGCCGGCGGAGTGGTCGGCTCCGGGGTTTGCATATCGGGAGTCCCAAGTTGCGTGCGCCGCGCAGCCAACTCACGTTCCAATTCCTCGAGCGTTGTGGACACGGCGCGGATTTCCCGTTCCCGCTGGACGAGCGTGGCGTCCATTTGCTCGAGTTCGGCACGTAGCTCGGCGGCCCGCTCAGACTCGGCCAGCGCCGCGCTTTGGAGCGTTGCTTCCTGCCGCCCAATGTTCTGCTCCCGCACCTCCAGTTCCCGTTGTCGTTTCGTGATCCGCTGCTCCTGTTCCTCGCGTTCGGTGTCCACCGTCCTTCGGTCCATCTCAAGCTGCGCGCGCGCGGTAGCAAGATCCCGCTCGAGCGCCTCCAACTGCCGCTCCCGGACTTGCCGTTGTTCCTCGCGGGTCGCGGCGGCTTGATCGGCAGCGTCGAGTTCTTGCTGCCTATCGGCCGCGGCACGTTGACGCTCGTTCAGTTCCCGAGTTCGCGAGTCCAACACCTGCAGGTCACGTTCCTGCCGTTGGTCGAAGTCGGCGCGGAGCGCGTTCAACTGCCCTGTGTCGGCCGCGAGCGCTTGCTGCGCGTCTTGCAGTGTGCGGCGACTCTCATCGAGTTGTTGTCGCTGCTCGTTCAGTTCGACGGCAAGCTGATTCAGTTCTTCTTCGTGGGCCGCAGCCAAAGCTTCACCCTGCCGGAGTTCATTTTCCAGGTGCTGCAGCGAGGAGCGCTGCTGTTCAACCGTTTCGCGGGCCTGTTCCAGTTCCGCATACCGCTTCTTAAAGCCCGTTCCCTGCTCCCGACGTTCTAATTCCCAAGTCTGCCGCGCGGATTCCAGGTCTCGCACCTGGGCCGCGAGCTTCTCCGCCGCAGCGTCCGTCTCCGCCGCCCGCTGCGTCAGCGTTTGCTCGCGCAGGTCCAATTGCCGGGCAGTTTCCTCCAGCCGGATCTGCCGCGTGGCGAATTGCTTTTCGCCAACGGCAAGTTCCATTTCCAACCGGCGCCGCTCCTCCTCGCGCCGAGACAAGCCTTGCTCGCTCTCGACGCAGCGTGCGAGCCGCTCTTCCAGTTCGCCGTTGGCCTGCGCCAACTCCTTTTGCCGTTTACGCAGGTTTGCGGTTTCTTGATCACGTTGCGTTGTGAAAGCCGCACGGTCCGCCTCAAGTTGTCGCTCGAGGTCGGAAAGCTTCGTCTCCAGCGCAGCAAGACATACCTCCTGTTGCTCCTGGTGCGCCCCGCGTTGCGTCACCGCGTTCTCACGGTCCTGCAGCGCCGCGGTCTGCTGCTCAAGCTGACGTTGGGTCTCGACCAGGTGTGCTGCCTGGGCGTTGAGTTGGTCTTCGCGCGCCGACAGTGCGGCGCGCATTTCGTTCACTTCCTGCTCGCGCCGTGTGACGGCTTGTTCAGCGTCTCCGTGACGCTTGACTCGGGAATCGAATTTACTTTGGCACTGCGCAAGCTCTTCTTTCCGAGTCCGTAGATCGGTCTGGGCTTTAGCCAGCTCCACACGGTCAGCCTGAAGCTGTTCCTGCAGGGTATGCAGACGCACTTCCAGAGCAGCCAAGTCATGCTGCTTAGCATCAAGTTCGGCAGAACACCTTGCCAATTCGGCTGCTTGGCGTGCGTAATCGCCGCCGACGGCTTCGGCTTGAGCCAGTTGGGCCGACAGGGCCTGCTCCCGCCGCTCGAGTTCACGCAGGCCCCCGGCTGCGGCCTGGCGCTGGTTTTCCAAAGTTGTTTTTTCTTCGTCGATTGCGGCACTTTGAGCGGTGAGCTGGTGCTCGCGGTCAGAGAGCTTCGTCTCCAGCGCTGCGAGGTCTGCCGCCTGCCGTTCCAAGTGCGCCTCGCGTTGCGCAACCGCATTCTCACGGTCCTGCAGCGCCGCAGTCTGTTGCTCGAACTGCTGTTGGGTCTCAGTAAGTTGGCGCTGTTGGGCACTCAATTCCTCGATACGTAAGTCGAGCCGCTCCTCGATCAAGCGAAGGTTGTCGTTCCGCTGCGCCGTCTCTTCAGCCTGTCGTTCGAGATCACGACGGCGCTGCTCGATCCGATCGGATTCTTGACGAAGGTCTTCTGCTTGGGCGCGGAGTTCCGTGCCGCGAGCGTCGAACTCGCCGAGTTGTCGGCGACGATCGGCCTCAAGCTGTTCTCGTTCATGCGCGAGTTGTGCTTGCTGGTCTTCGAGGGCTGCGCGGAGTGTGTTGCATTCGTTTCGACCGTCTGCAACTACTGTAAGCCCCTGGCAAAGGGCCTGAAGCTTCGCTTCGGCGTCCGTCAATGCAGCGATCAGTTCGCCGTCGTCCAACGGAAACACCGCGTCCGTGTCGGGCGTACGTTCCGCTCCCGGTCCGCGGATCGTCTGAGGCGTGAGAGATTCCCCTGCCATCGCGGTCCCCTTCCGTGCGTCGTCTCGCGCCGAAATGCCCCGCCGGCGCGGCTCCGACGGTCCGCGTCGGCTCGACATTCCAGCGCCCCACGCACGGTCACCCCTAATCTACGATTCAAATTCCCCACACGCGCCCCGAAGCGGCAAGAAAAGAAAGGTTCCGCAGGTATCGGGCGTGCCGAACCAGGCCTGCTGCGGGGGCGGACTCGCGGTTATCGAACCTGGGCCGCAGGCGACTGAAAGTTGCGCCCGGTTATCACCGAAGTCTATCGTAAACTCGGCGTGGAGACGTGCTCATGCGTCCGGAGGGGTGAGGTCCGGAAACCGAGGCCCGCCGTGGGATGACCTTGAGGAACCGGCGTGGGCCAGGGGGTGAGTGTATGGCGGCATCCTCCGAGATGACGACCTCCCGAGTCGCTGAACCCGGCGGCTTTGACTTGCAGCGCGTGGGGGGCGAGGCCCTCGGAGCCCTCCGTCGCGTGCAGGAACTGTTGCGTATGCGCGCTGAACGTCTCGTGGAACTGCGGGACACGGCGGCCCAGGATCGGTCCACGCTGGAAGCCGAGAAGACCACCCTCACGACCCAACGCGCGGAATTGGACGCGCACTGGGCGGACCTTACAGAGGAAAAAAAACGCTTGACGCAACTCGCGGCAAAATTGGACCATACCGCCAGTGAAGTAACCGAGAACGAAGCGGCGCTGGAGGAGGAACGAAGCCGGTTGGCGACACTCCAGTCCGAATTAGACCGCCAGCGTAAGGAAGTGAGTCTGCAACGCGGAGAGTTGATGAAGCGGCTGGAGGCGTTGCCCGAGCCGGCTGCTGCCGGCGCTGAGGCCGCCGCCGTACCCGATACCGTGCCTCCGGTGAGCAGAGAAACTGCGGCTTTCCCGCGGGAAGCCATCGAACCGCCCGCACCGCCGGCGGAGATGCCCGCCGCGGCGGCGGACCAGATGCGTAAGCTGCGGCGCGACGCCAAGCGTCGCGCCATGGGCGGATAGTAGGAACAACAATATGGCCTTAGGACGGCTTTTTCGCAAACCATCCGGCGGTGGCGTAGCGGTGGCTGAGGCGGCCCGCGGCATGTCGCCAGAGGGTCTCTCGGAAACTAACGATTTCGTACCCACCGCGTCTCGACCTCTGGACACCGACCCCCTGAAACAACTTTGGCAGCAAGGGCGTTACGCCCTGATCGTCAAGACCGCGCCGACATGGCTGACCCATCCCGAGGGACCGGCGCTTACCGCCGCCGCGCGGGAGAAGCTCGATCGGCAGACGGCCCTGGTACCGGAGGGCATCGTCGCGCTGCCCCTCTCACTTGACGCTCGCGTCGGGACCGCGGAAACCGAGGTACACGTCAAACCCTTCCTGATCGACGTCTGCGCGGTCACCAACGCTCGGTTCCAACAGTTCGTGGACGCGGACGGTTATGAGGATCTCGATCTCTGGCCGAAGGAAGTCTGGCCTCACCTGATCGAAATGCAGGACATGACCGGGGCGTCCGCCCCGCGTTTCTGGCGGAACGGGCGGCACGATCGCCGCCTGAGCGAGCATCCCGTGGTCGGCGTCAGTTGGTACGAGGCCGACGCCTTTGCCCGATGGAGGGGCCAGCGCCTGCCGACCGAAGCGGAATGGCAGATGGCCGCGAGTTGGCACCTCAAGAGCGAAGCCAACATCCTCCGCCGCTTCCCCTGGGGCGACGCGATGGACCAGACGCGCTGCAACGTCTGGGCCTCGCGCGTGGGCACCACCGTGCCCGTCGACGCCTACCCGGAGGGGACCGCCCCCAACGGGGTGCGGCAACTGATCGGCAACACATGGGAGTGGACCGCGTCGGAGTTCCAGATCCGCGACGGCGACGATCGGCCCGTGCTGGGCGAGATGCCCATGCGCGCCATCCGCGGCGGCGCGTTCGACACCTATTTCGAGTCGCAGGCCACCAGCCTGTTCCGTACCGGGCAGATTACCATGGGGCGCACGCACCACACCGGGTTCCGTTGCGCCCTGGGTTTGCCGGAAGCGTAAACCGGTTCTTCGGCGGAGAAGCGCGACGTGAGCACGTCAACCGAAACGGCAACCGAATCGGCCTATTGTCTGATCTGCGAGCACGAGAACCCCGACGCAGCCGTGCTCTGCGCCCACTGCTACGCGCCCATGGCCCTGATCCACGATGCCATCCGCCAGGACCGCGAGCCGTGCATCATCAGCGTGGTCGGCGACAGCAACGTCGGCAAGACCGTTTACCTGGGATTCCTGTTAGACATGCTCTCCAAACGCGCGGGCGATTTCGAGGCCGTCCCCAAGGGCGCCTACTCGGTCAATCTGCAGCAGACCGTAATCGGCCATCTCCAACGCCGCCTGTTCCCGCCCAAGACGCCCCGCGAGGCCGACCAGTGGCACTGGGCGTATTATCAGGTCGCCCGCCGGGCCAAACACGCCCGTTGGTTCGACCTGGTCATGCCGGACATGGCCGGTGAAGCCTTGGCGGCTGAAGTCGAGTCCCCCAAGACCCACACGGTTATCCAAAACCTGCTCGTCAAGACGGCCGGTTGTCTGGTGCTCATCGACGCCGCAGCCGCCGCCTTGGGCGCGCCCCAGCCGGACCTGTTCGGCCTCAAGCTGATGACTTACCTCGACCAGACCTTCGCCAGCAAACGGGGACAGAAGATTGCCAATCCCGTGGCGGTCGTGCTGTGCAAGGCCGACTATTGCCCGCAGTGCTTCGACCGTCCGCGCGGGTTCGCCCAGACCAATCTCAACCGGCTCTGGAACATCTGCGAGAGCCGTTTCGCCAACGTGGAGTTCTTCGCCGCCAGCATCATCGGAACGCTGGGGTTCGGCAGCGACGCGGACGGCAATGTCGTTCCCATCCCTCTGCACACTGCTCCGCGCGGCATCCTGGAGCCGTTCGAATGGATACTCCGCTGTCTGGAATGACCGCCACGCTGACCGCCGGAGAGGCTGCTGCCCACGCGGCGGTGCGCTGCGACCAGGCCGTCTTCACTTCGGTCCGCACGCCCGGCGGGGAGGGGTATCGGATCATTGCCGCCGGAACCGGTCTGACGCCGGAGGAAAAAACCGAGATCACCAAACGCAGTCCCTCACACGGCGGACTCTGCGGCGGGAATGCTCAAGCCACTGGCGTGGCGTTCTATCCCCTCCCCACCGGACGCTTGTGCGCCGCTCTCTCCTACACCGCCGGCCAGGAACCCTCCGGACGCGGTGGACTGCGCGTCTACACCCGGGCGGTGCTTTTCGATCGCGCCGCCTTCGCGGCCTTCGCCCATAACCCTTTCAACATCTTCCGCGCCATGGAGACCTGCGGGCTGGGCACGCCCGAACTCACGCCCGAGAAAACGCTCCCGCCCCTGGAACTGCCGGCCGGCACCACCTCGCGGGCAACCGCGTCCACCGCCGCGGTCGAGCGCGTGGGCGTCGATTGGGTGAGTTTTGTGGTTCAAGCGACACTGACCGGCCAGTGCCTGATCCTCGCCGGCGACGACGATGCCCGCGACCTGATCGAAGCCGCCTTGCTCTGTCTGCCCGCCTCTCGGCGCGCGGATGTTTCGTTCGCGTGTGGTCTCAAGTTTTCCATCGGGCGGGCGTTAAGCCTGGCCGGCGTTGCCGGCGATACCACCGCCGCGGAGCGGATCATCCGTGGCCATCCGCTGACCCTGGTGCGTCTGCGGGCCGACGTGCCGCCTCCGCCCTTCGAGCGTGGTGAATGGGCACGCATGATGGCCGAACATTGGGCCGAAGCAGCCTGGGGTGAGCTGCTGGACTTCACGGCCCAACCGTTCCCGGACGGTTCGTATCCTGCCCTCGAGCGCATCGCCGCGCTACGCAACGAAGCCAGCCGGGCCTCGGTTTCCGGGGCCGCCGAAATCCTGGCTTCAGCCGCCCAACGTCTCGCGCAGGCGGCCGCCGACGCGTTTGAACAGCGCCTGGTGGACGATCTGCTCCGGACCATCCGCATGCGGCTCGAAGACCTGTGGGCGCAGGCCGGCGCGGCGGAGCTCACCGCCAACTGGCCGGCCCTTCTCGCCCTCGTCGAGCAATCGCCGGAGACGTTCCGGCATCTGGCTCGCTTGGTCGGCCGGGTGCTCCGGCGCCTGTCCGAGGTTTCGCCCGGCACAGCCCTCGAGCACGCCCTGGACCTCGCCGGCACCACCACGGCCCGCGTGATCGCCCCCGATTTGCAGACCGTGCTCGACGCCGTCGAACGCTGGCTGCCGCGCGCCGACCCGGCGTCATCCACCTCCTTTCGCAAAACCCGCGACCGCTTCCGCGCCGCCTTCCCCGACTAACCAACTTTCAGAACTACGGCGCGCAGTTGCCCCAGTTGGCGTTGACCACGCTCACGTCGGCCCCGCCGACGATCCCGCTCTCGTTCACGTCCGCACGGCAATCCGCAGTTCCCCATCGCGCGTTGATGTAACTGACGTCGGCACCGGAAACGCGCTTGTCGTCGCTCGGGTCGCCGACCAAACCCGAGATCACAAACAGATCCGTGGGGTCGCCGGTGATCGGGCTCAGGTCGAACTGGTAGGTAGCCCGGTCCTGCAAGAACGGCACTCCCGTGAAGGTACACGCCAAGTCTTTCCCCAGGGGTTCGCAATTCATCACCGACGGCCCAGAGTACGGGTCAAAATGCGGCGGGGGCGGACAGCTATCGTCCCACTTCAGGATTGGGTCCACGTCCGGCGGCGGACAGTCGAAGTGAAAAACCAACTTCCAAATCCGGCCGTTCCGCGGTTCGGACTCCCCGCTGTGCAGCAGCAGGCTGCACCGGGACCCGACGCTGTCCGCCGTGCCCAGGAACCGCGGCACGATTGGCTCTTCGCACTCGTCCGGGACGCCGTTGCTGTTGCAGTCCTTGCTGGTGCCTTCGGCAATGTCGCACTCGTCGGGGATGCCGTTGGGCTGACTGGGGGGCCCCTCGCAGTCCTTGCTGGTTTCTTCGGCAATGTCGCACTCGTCGGGAATGCCGTTGCTGTTGCAGTCCTTGCTGGTTCCTTCGGCAATGTCGCATTCGTCGGGGATGCCGTTGGGCTGAGTGGGAGGCCCTTCGCAGTCCGGGCTGATTTGTCCGTTCCCATCCGGATCGTTGGGATCCACATCGCAGTCGTCGGGCACCTCATTGCTGTTGCAGTCCGGTTCACACTCGTCCGGCGTGCCGTTGCCGTTGCAGTCCTTGCTGTAAGGAACACAACTCCCACACTCTAAGCTGGTCACTTTAGCAACACAGGTACGATCCCACTCCGTTTCGCAACAGTAATGATCATCAGCGCACACGCAGGACTCAATACCCGGGTCGCTGCATCCGCTCCCGTGGCCTGTCTCGCAGCAATCGTGACAGATGACCACATCGCAGTCGTCAAGCGTACCGTTGCTGTTGCAATCTTCACACTCATCGGGGACACCATTGGTGTTGTAGTCCTGGCTGGTCCCCCCGGCGATGTCGCACTCGTCGGGAATGAGGTTGGTGTTGCAGTCCGCTTCGCATTCGTCCGGCGTGCCATTGCTATTGCAGTTCTTGCTGGTCCCCTCAGCGATGTCACAGTCGTCGGGAATGCCGTTGCTGTTGCAGTTCTTGCTGGTTCCTTCGGCGATGTCGCACTCGTCCGGAATGCTGTTGCTGTTACAGTCCCGACTAATCCCGCGTGCAATGTCGCACGTGTCCGGAACGTCGTTGCCGTTGCAGTCGTGGGTATCGCAAATGGTCCCGTCACCCAAATAGATGCCGGTGCAGTTTGGTTCGATGTCGACGAAGCAGTACGGTGGCGCTGCGATACAGCAAGCACCCTGTGGTGGTCCGCACGGCGTCACGCACTCGGACACGTCCAGCGTGACGATGCCGTACTGGTTCGTGGAACTCTCGGTCATCAACTGGATGTAGTACGTGTTGCCCTGAGTCACTTCGAAAGGTGTCACGTAATCGAGCAACGTCATGATCTTGGGCTTCACCGGAGGCGGACCACCGCACACGTTGTTGAAAATGTCGATCCCGCCACCGCACGCAGTCGGCAGATGGGCGGGCGTAGTGAAGTCGTTGCAGTTGCCTTCCCAAACGGCCAGGATGGTGGCCACCTCCGTCGGCTGAGTCGCGTTGCCCAGCACGTCGTACCCGCAAGTCTGGAAGGTCACCCTACCCGTGCACGGCGCCACGTACCTCCACCACACGTCCACCTCGCCGGGCCACGTATCCCACCAACCGCACGGAGACGGACAGAACGGTCCTTCGCACCCTGTCTCGCCAGGGACGCACCCGCCCGGATCACCCGACCAGGTCCAGCCGCAACTCGGACTGAGCTTCCCGCTCCAGGTCCCGCCGCCGGCGGGAATGTCATGCGTGCCGCCGGTGGTCATGGCGCAGTCGTCGGCTGGCGTGGGTATCGTGGAACCCCGCTCCATCCAGAGGGTCGCGAAGTACTCGTTGTTGGGTCCGGCGCAAGCCACCGGCCCGCTCGTCGAGCTCGGGGCCACGTACCACCGGTAAATCCCGGCGTTGGCCGTGATCGACGTCTCCAGGCAACCGGCGGTGCTCAACGTATCACCCGGATTGATGTAACCCGTGCCGTCGTTGCAGTCCGCCGAGCCGACCGGGTCCGTCTCCACCAGGCCCGACGACTGCGGGAACTGGGCGTAGACCGACCAGGTCATGTCGTACCACTCACAGACGGTGATCTCGTACCAGTCGGTGTCCCGACGGTTAGCTCCGTCAATGGTGAACCTGCCGCTCCTGCCGCACCAGACCTGCCCATTGCTGTTGAGCAAGTCCACCACCGGCGGGTT
>JBGPAW010000015.1:0-22132 GCA_041480905.1 Phycisphaerae bacterium | reverse complement strand
CTCGACCACCTTGAAGGCGGCCCGCATGGCCAGCTCCGTCTTGCCGTACCCTACGTCGCCGCATAACAGGCGGTCCATGGGTACGGCCCGGGTCAGGTCGGTCTTGATTTCCTCGGCGGCGCTGATCTGGTCCTCGGTCTCCTCGTAAACAAAAGAAGCCTCGAACTCCCTCTGCCATTCCGTGTCCGCCGGGTAAGCCATGCCCGGATGAGTCGCCCGGGCCGCTTGCAGTTGCAGCATGGACTCCGCCAGGTCGGTGACCGCGTCTTCGACTCTCTCGGTGGTCTTGCGCCAACGGGTCCCGCCAAGCTTGGAGAGCGTCGGCCGATGCGCCGCCGCCCCCACGTACTTCTGCACCAGGTCGATCTGCGACGTGGGAACGTGCATCACCGCGCGGTCGGCGAACTCCAGGGTGAGGAATTCCTCTTTCTTTTCCGACTCGCCCTTCCGCAGCGTCTGTAAACCTTTGAACCGGGCGATGCCGTGGACGACGTGGACCACCAGGTCGCCGGACTTGAGATCGGTCCAGGCCTCCAGGGCCGTAGCGGCGTGGACTTTGCGAATCCGCCGTCGGGGCAGGTGTCGCTGAAAAACCTCGTGGTGCCCCACGACGATGGTGCGGGTCGAAACCCACTCGAATCCTCGGTGCAGCAATCCCAGGGGCACGGAGAGCGAAACGGGTAGACTGCCGGCCTGTTCGATCACCAACTCGGTCAGGCGCCGGCGCTCGCCCTCGTTGTCACAGACCACCACGACGGTGTGCTCATCGCAGAGTCGGCACAGTTCGGCGACGACTTGGCCGCCCTGACCCTCAAAGCGCGTCACCGAGTGGACCTCGAACGCGAAAGCTTTCTCCGTGGAGGTGACGGCTCCGCCGAACCGCCCCAGGTGCATCTGGTCGAACTCCGCCACCCGGCGTAGCACGGTGGTGACGTCCCAGAGCCGATCTGCCCCGCCGATCCGCTCGTAGTAGGTCCGGCCGATCTCCTGGATTTCCGCCGGACCGTCCAGGACGATCAGCGTGTCGGCCGGAAGGTAGCTGAGGAAATCCGCGACGGCCCGCCGGTCGGCCGGCGGAGTGTGCGCGGGAGCGGCCAGCGAAACCTCGTCGAGGCTGCTCACGCTCCGCTGGGTGCTGGGATCGAACCGGCGGACGGATTCGATCCGCTCGTCGCCGAACTCCACGCGGATGGGCAGCGTTTCTCCTGGAGCGAAGATGTCCACGATGTCGCCCCGGCGCGCACAGTCGCCCGGAGACTCCACCAGTTCCAGCCGCTCGAACCCGTGATCGACCAGCCAGGCGGTGAGTTCCTCAGGCGCCCGGCATCCTCCCACGGCCAGGTGCAGCGTGTTCGCTTCCAGGGCTTCTTTTGTCGGGACCGGCTGCATGAGAGCCGGTATCGGACATACCACCGCGGACGGCACCCCCGCCGCGGCGTGGGCCAGCACCGTGCACACGCGCACCCGCTCGGCTTCGATTTCGCCCGCGGCGGCCCCCTCCCCCGGCACCGTCTCCCATGCGGGAAACAAGGTGCAACTCGCTCCCGAGAACAGCTCGATGTCCTCCAGGGCTTCGTCCGCTTCCTCCAGATGCGCGGTGACGTACAAGATGCGGCGACCGGCGCGTGTGCCGGCCAGCGCCGCCAACATCGGCGCAGACGATCCCCACAGCCCCGAAACCGACACCACCCCCCCGCCTCCGCGGAGGCGGTCGATCAGGGCCTGCACCCGCCGGTCGTTGGCGATGGTCGGCACCAACATGACTTCACGCGGGTCCGGTGCACCGGGCCCGCGTGGAGCCATGCCCCCAGCCACGTAATATAGAGACCTTTCCCTCCGTCGCAAGTCGCGTGGCGGGCCCCGCCCGGCTACAACTTCTCACAACTATCCACAAAGGCGGGGTAGCTCTCGAACGAAACATTAACTATGATGCAATAGGTTGTTAGGCCAGTACACCATCCGAGCGGCAGAGCCATCTGCCGTCCGGCGCCCTTTGTTGCAGGAGGTCTTGCCATGACAAAGCGCTGCTCGTCCTGGATGATGGTCACGGTTCTGGCGGGCCTTTCGGCCCACGCCTCAGCCGGACCCGCCGCCCAGCCTTTCACCCTGGGGAAATACATCCCGCAGGACTGCTGGATGTTCGTCCACGGGGTGCACAATCCCGCGCACGACTTCATCGACGCCCACTGGGCCCGCGTCTTCGAAGAAGTCAAAAAGAGCGGCATCGACGTCGAGCTGAAAAAGCTCATCGCCGCCCAGGTGCCGCAGGAGGACCGGGCCGGCTTCGAGCATGGGTGGGATAACGCCATCAAGCTGCTGAACGGCGTACGCTGGGGCGACCTGATCGCCAAGGAGGTCGCTTTCGCCGAACGGCTCGGCAACATCACCCCGGACCTCATCTTCCTGTGCCGCGGGGCGAACGACACCGCCGCGGCCAACGTCCAGGGACTCAAAGCGATTCTCGACGCCCTGGCCTCGCTGAGCGAGGGGGTTTCCGTCACCGAAGATACCCAACACGGAGTCAAGGTGTGGACCCTGGCGGCCAAGGGTTTTCCCATGAGCTTGCACCTCTTCAACCAGGGCGACCTGATCGGCATCGTGGTGGGACCGCAGGCCCTTAACGACGTGCTGACCCTCGTGGCCGGGGAGAAGGGCGTCGAGCCCGTCGTCGAGTCGCCGCGCTTCAAAAAGGCCCTGGCCGAACTCCCCCTGCCCGAGAACAGCGTCGCGTTTTTCGACCTTCAGTTGTTGATGCGCAATCTGGATCAGATGTTCGGGGCCATCTTCACGAAAGTTTCCGAGGAAAAGAAGGAACCGGCGGAGGACGCGCTGCGTATCAAGGGACTGCTGGTAAAACTGCTGACCCAGTTCGATTTCTTTGATTACGCCATCACGGCCGATCGGACCGAAGGACTGCGCAGCATCGCGGTCAGCCGCGTCCACCTGCGGGCCGATGCCCTGGACAAGCCGCTCTGCCGGATGATGACGGTCGGCAAGCCGTTCGAACGCTTTGACCAGTACATCCCGCGGGAGGCCACCGGGTTTAGCGTCTCCTCCTTCCTCGACCTGCGGCAACTCTACGTGACCATTCTCGACTTCATTCGCGAGAGCGTACCCGAGGGCGCCTCGGTGCTGACGCAATGGGCGGACCTTCAAAAGCGCATGGATTTCGACATCGAGGCCGACCTGTTCAGTTGGTGGAGCGGCGAAATGGTGAGCGTCGCGCTCCCCTCGGCGGTCAAGGGGCCGCTGGCTTCGGAAGATTCTGTGCTGTTGATCCGCGTGAAGGACGCCAAGCTGGCCGCCGCCAAAGTGAACGCGGGGATCGACCGGTTGGCCGCTTTCCTCCGCGAACACGAGCAGAACCTGATGTTGGCCGATGCCGCCGACGTGCAGGGTGAGGGCTTCCGCAGCATCACCCATCCCATCCTGGCCATGCAAGGCGTGAAGTTCCTGGTAGGCGTGGCGGACGAGCACCTGATCATCGGCAACACCGCCGCGGGGATCAACGCCTGTCTGGCCACCGCGGCCGGTAAGGCCCCGAGCATCGTGCAGAACGAACGCTTCAAGGCGGAAGGACTGCTCCCTCCCGGCCCGGTGTGCGGCGCCTCTTTCACCGATCTCAGCAAGCTGGGGCAGGAGCTGGGTACGGCGTTCTTCATGCTGGGGATGTTCGGGCAGATGATCCCCCCCGACCCCGAAACCCAACCGATCAAGGCCTGCATCAGCCTTCTAGGCCGGCTAAGCCCCGCCATCAATAAGATCGACTTCCTGAGCTCCTCCGCGACGGTGTGTACCTTCGACGGGCAGACCTGGACGATCCACGAGGTGCTCAACTACAAGCCCGCACCGCCGCCCACGACGGCCCCGGCCGAAACTGGTTCCCCACCCGCCGCCGCCAAACCCACCGCGCCGTAGCTCCCGGGAGGGGGACGTTTCTTGCGCACGGAAAAAGGCGGCGGTCGGATTCGAACCGACGAATCGCGGATTTGCAATCCGCTCCCTTAGTCCACTTGGGTACGCCGCCGCTGGCACCCGATCCGGGGCCGATCTACAATATAGCTTCTATTGTACCTGCCTTCGCGGGGCGCTACAAGCTGCGGCGAGATCGCGTGGCCCAGGTCCCCGTAACGGAGAACTCCGCGCCACCCAAGTCGGCGGCCAAGCCGCGGGAGAACCGCGGCAAGTGACATGTCGGATCCGGCTGGCGGAGTTGGTCTGGACATTTGGCGGCCGATAACATACCTTCGGGGTCGCACGGCAGCTAACCACCTCCCCCCGCGCGGTCGATACATAGCCCGTCTCGGGTGTAGTCGGCCCAACAGCGGCCAGGACGATCACCCCTGCCCGGCAATGAGAAGGAGACCTCGTCATGTTTCGCGGCTTAGGCTTATTCTTGATGTCAACGGCGGTTTGCTGCCTGATCGGTTGCGGTGCCGGGGGCGGTGGCGGCGGTGGCGTGCTCAATCAACTCGATCGCTTTCCTGATGAGGATGCCGACGTGTTCAGCGAAATCACCCCGCCCGAGGGGATCGCTTTCGATTTCGCCACCTCGCTTGCCCTCCGCATCACCAATACCATCACCCGCAGCCAGGCCGAAGCCGCCGCCGGCGTCCAGGTTCCCAGCATCGTGGGTTCGAATGTCTCCCTGGCGGCTCAGGTTTTGGTGAATTTGACCTATCCGGGCGACATCAGCCAGCGACTGCCGGGCAGGTTCCCGCTCGGACCGTTCGATCTCCAGTTTGAAGTCGCCTGCCCCGAAACGATCGAAGTACTCGTCACGGTGGTGGCTTCGGCACCGATCGTCGGGACCCAGCCGGTGACCAGCTTCGGCCCCTACGTATTCACGCGGGAGGGGGGAGATCGTGCCTACACCTGCGGAGCGACGGTGTCGGTCTCCACCTACTTCGACGAGGAAACCGGCGAACTCGCCGTCAGTCTCGACGTCGAGTAGGACCCCGTTCGTCAGTTCCTGGACGACCTGATCCGGATCGTGGGGGGAGACGGCGACCTGGGCCCGCGGGGCGAACGACGCCACCTCGACCGGACAGGCGCGTCCTGAAAACAGGACCATTATATTATCACCTCCAAGGGCGGGGAATACGATGAGTAGGTATCGGCGATGGGCGACTGCCGCGCGGTTCCCGTGGTTGAAGGCGCGGGACAGGCTTCGCCCTTTCGGCCCACTACGGCATGATGACTACACCCCGCACAACCGGAAAACCCGCCGGCGGGTTGCACCTGCCGCGCTACCTGCCCCTCGGGCTGACGCTGCTCATAGGACCGGCATTATCCGTCCTCGCCTTTTGGGCGGCCTGCCGCGCCGAGGCCAAACGCCTTCAGGATGGGTTTGACCGGCAGGCGTGCCACCTGGCGCACACCATAGAGGACCAGGTTGCGGAGTGCGCCGAGATTGTTCAGTCCATAGCCGCGTTCTACAGCGCCTCGCGCGAGGTCGAGCGGACGGAGTTCGCCCAGTTCGCGGACCAAATGATCGCCACCTATCCCGCCATCACCATGCTGGCGTGGGCGCCGTGCGTGCCGGCTGGGGAGCGCCGGGCGTTCGCGGAATACGCACGGACGCAGGGTGAGCTGGAGTTCAAGATCACGGAGCGTACCGGCAACGGCCAGTTGGCTGCGGCGAGCCCGCGCGCGGACTATTTTCCAGTGAGTTACATCGTCGCACTTGCGGGGCACGCGGGCGACGTCGGTCTGGACTTGGCGTCGGATCCTGAGTATTGGGCGGCGATGCAGACCACCTTGGGGCAGGGAGGCGGATCGGCGACGGCGCCGACGGCGGTCGTGCATGAGGACGACCGTCCGCTGGAGGTACGCTTCCTCATGCCGATCTACGGGTATGGGCGGGCGCCCGGATTCCAGAAGCGTCCCGGCGAGTTGAGCGGATTCGTGCTGGCGGTGTTTTTCGTTGGTAAGCTCGCGGAGGAAGCATTTGCCGACCAAGAGACAGATGGAATGACTATCATTCTCTGTGATCGGGCAACGCCGGACGGGCGGCACCTGTTGTACCGGCAAGGGCAAGAGGGCGCTGCGGGGTCTGCGCCCAGGCCCGGGCGGGTGTCCCCTGAACCCAAGGCGTGTCCGGTGGCGTGGTGCAACACCCCGGACCACTTGGACCACGACTGGACGTTGGAGTGCCGGCCCGGGCTGGACTACACGGCCGGCGTGCAGTCGTGGCCGGCGTGGGCGATGTTGACCGGGGGACTGTTGCTCACGTCTCTGCTGAGCATCTATCTGGCCCGTGCAACGGCCGAACACACGCGGTCCGAACACCTGGTCGCGCTGCGGACGGCGGAGCTCTCGGCGGCCAACACCACCTTGGTGGGCGAGATCGCCGAGCGCCGGCGGGTGGAGGCCGAGCTGCGTGAGTCCGAGGAGCGCCACCGGGCCATCACGGAGACGGCCCAGGATGCGATCCTCACGGCTGACGCCGACGGCAACATCCGGTTCTGGAATTGTGCCGCGGAAAAGGCCTTCGGATTCAGCGCGGCGGAAGCCGTCGGCAAGAACATGATGGCCCTCATCGTCCCGGCACGGTATCACGAAGCGAAACGGAAAGGATTGGCGGAATTCGGCCGCACCGGCCGTGGACCCGTCATTGGGAAGACCCTGGAGCTGACCGCGCTCCGCAAGGACGGCACAGAGTTCCCCACTGAGATGTCGGTGTCGGGGTATAGGGACCCTGAGGGTTTTCGTGGGGTGGCCCTGATTCGTGACGTTACCGACCGAAAACACGCGGAGCGGGAACTGGAAGAGACGAAGGAGGCTGCTGAGCGGGCCAACCGGGCCAAGAGTGAGTTCCTGGCCAACATGAGCCACGAAATCCGGACCCCGATGACGGCCATCCTTGGATTCGCGGACCTCCTCCTGGAAGACGGCAATCTCCACGACGCTCCGCCGGAGAGGATTGAGGCCGCCAAGGCCGTCAAGTCCAACGGCCAACACCTGCTCACCATCATCAACGACATTCTGGACCTGTCCAAGATCGAGGTGGGCAAGATGGTCGTGGAGCTGATCCCGTGCTCGCCGTGCCGCATCGTCGCGGAGCTGGCTTCCTTGATGAAGGTGCGTGCCGACGCGAAGGGGCTGGCGTTGCACACCGAATATGTCGGGGCGGTCCCCGAGACCATCCGAACCGATCCGACGCGCCTGCGACAGATCCTCGTGAATGTGATCGCCAACGCGATCAAATTCACCGAAGTCGGGGCCGTTCGTCTCGTCACGCGTCTAATTATCGAGGGCGAAGAACCCCTGATGCAATTCGACGTGGTGGATACGGGCATCGGCATAACCGCGGAGCAAGTTGTCGGGCTGTTTCAACCGTTTGCCCAAGCCGATGCCTCGACCACGCGCCGATTCGGCGGCACGGGTCTGGGTTTGGCAATCAGCAAGCGACTGGCGGGGATGCTCGGCGGTGACGTCGTCGTGCTGGAGACGCAACCCGGTCTGGGAACGCGCTTCCGCATCACCGTGGCCACCGGGCCGCTCGAGGGCGTGGGAATGATTGAGGATCCGTCGTCGGCCACGACCATTACCCGGGAGGCAACCGCCACTACCGCCGGCTCGGAGGTTTCGGACTTGAACGGCTGCCGCATCCTGCTCGCGGAGGACGGCCCGGACAATCAACGGCTCATCTCCCATGTGCTGAAGAAGGCGGGCGCAACCGTGACCGTTGTCGCCAACGGCAAGGAGGCCGTTGACGCGGCCTTAGCCGCCCGCGAGAAAGGGAGTCCGTTCGACGGCATTCTGATGGACATGCAGATGCCGGTTATGGACGGATACGACGCGACCCGCTTGCTCCGCGAAAACCACTACACCGCCCCGATCATCGCCCTGACCGCCCACGCCATGGAGGGGGACCGAGAGAGATGCGTTGAGGCCGGATGCGATGACTACGCCAGCAAGCCCATCGACCGCCACAAGCTGATCGAGATGATCCGCAAACACCTGTACGCGGCTGTGGTTTCCTGACGAAGAAGCCGGTCTGCCAGGCAAAGTTTTTGTGTTCAGGGCAACTCTCATGGACCCCTTTGGAGGAGTTGGCCTTCATCAGGCGGAGGATCTCCGCCGTCGCCGCGCGGACGCGGCAGCACCATTCTAACCGACCCTGCTCACTGGCCCAGCTTGAACTGTTTTTGCAGCCAACCGGTCAGTTCGTCCAGGGCGGTGATGGATCGAAGAAGGTTCCTGACACCTTTTTCGCCGAGTGCTCTTGCTTCGGTCGCGACTTCCAGCGTCGATGAATCCACAGGTACTGGCTGGGCTCGGCCCGAATGATCGCTTCCAGGGCAGCGGTGTACTCCTGGGTGATCCAGCGGAGCGGGTCGGCACGGTCGCGCCATTCGTGCGGATGGATCACCCGCTGAGCCCCCACCTCATACTGAAACCCGGCGCCGATCCGCCGGGCGTAGCCCACGATGATCGGCACGTCCAGGGCGATGGCCAGCAGGCCGATCGACTTGTACGTCGAGGCCTGCTGACCGAAGAAATCGACAAACAGCCCCTTGCGTCCGGCGTTCTGGTCGGCGATGAAACCCAAGGCGGCCCCGCGGCGCACGATGGACTCGGCTTCCGCGATCGCCCCGCGCTTGTAGAGCAGCTCCAGCCCGCTTCGCCGCCGCGTCCGTACCAGAAACCGATTGAGGTACGCGTTGTCCAGCGGTCGCATGATGGCCACGACGTCAAACCCCAGGACCGCCAGCAGAAAGCCTGCCAATTCCCAGTTGCCGTAGTGACCGGTCAGCAGCAGAGCCCCTTTGTTCCGCAGCAGCAGCTCGAGCGCCTCGTTCATGTTGGCCAGGCGGATGTAGCGCCGCCAGGTCCATTCGTTGATCAGCCGCGGGGCGAAGATGAACTCCGTGACCCACATCACCTGCTGCTGGAGGCAGCGCCGGGCCAGGCGGTCCGTCTGGGCCGAGCTGAGTTCATCTCCGTAGGCGAGGCGCAGATGCTCCCGCGCTCGCTCGCGGTGTCGGGGAATGAGGTACCACCAAAGGGTGCCCAACAGCCGGGCCGTGCACAGGTTCCACTCCAGGGGGAACATGAGCAGGATCGTGCCGAAGCCCCGCGTCAGGGCGTAGATCAGCCAGGCCACGATGCCGTCATCGCGTCTCATGTGCGTGGCAGTGTACCAGATCAGGGCCGACTGGGAACGCCGAGGGCGCTGCGGAGGAGAGCTGGAAACGCAGCACAAGAAACCGGCGTCACTTCGCGAAGGCGACGGCGTCGGCGCCGACCGCGACCTGGAGGTCGTTCACCCGATCGGTGCGTTCCCAGGTGAATTCGGGGCGTTCGCGGCCGAAATGTCCGTAGCGGGCCGTCTCCCGGTAGATGGGCCGGCGCAAGTTCAGGTACTCGATGATGCCACGCGGTGTCAGCGGGAAAAGCTCGCGGACAGCCCGCTCGAGTCGGGCTTCGCTGACCCGCCGGCCGGTGCCCAGCGTGTTCACGTAGACGCTCACCGGTTCCGCCACCCCGATGGCGTAGGCCAACTGGACCTCCGCCTCCGAGGCCAGGCCCGCCGCCACGATGTTCTTGGCGATGTGCCGGGCCATGTACGCCGCGGAGCGGTCTACTTTGGAAGGGTCCTTCCCGGAGAACGCCCCGCCCCCGTGACGCCCGCGCCCCCCGTAGCTGTCCACGATAATCTTGCGCCCGGTCAGCCCGCTGTCCCCCTGCGGCCCCCCGATGACAAACCGACCGGTGGGATTGATGTGGTAAGTGATCTCCGGGGAGTACAGCTCGGGGCACTCTCTTTCGATGACCGGCTGGATCACGTCGCGGACGATGGTGCTCATCGCTTCGGAGGTCATGTTGCCGCGACGATCGACGACCTCTTCGGTGTGCTGCGTGGAGAGAACGATGGTTTCGAGGCCGACCGGCCGACCGCCCGCGTAACGAACGCTCACCTGCGTCTTGGCGTCCGGCCGCAGCCAGGCGATCTCCCGTTGTTGCCGGGCGTCGGCCAAACGCTCGACGATCCGGTGGGCCAACTGGATGGGCAGGGGCATCAAAGCCGCTGTTTCGTCGCACGCGAAACCAAACATCAGGCCCTGGTCTCCCGCGCCAGGCTCGGCCTTGTCGACGCCCTGGCTGATGTCGGGGGATTGAGCATGCACGGTCCGCAGCACCGCGCAACTGTCGGCGTCAAAACCGACACCGGCCCCGGTGTAGCCAATCGCGCGGATCGTTTCACGGGCGGTCCGTTCCATCCGGCCCAGAGCCAGCTCCGCAGCCGCGTTGTGCACCGTCACCTCGCCGGCGATGACCACCAGACCGGTGGTCACCAGCGTTTCCACGGCACAGCGGGCGTTCGGATCGTGTTCCAGCAGACTGTCGAGAACGGCGTCGGAGATTTGATCGGCGACTTTGTCCGGATGACCGATCGAAACGGACTCGGAAGTAAACAGAAAATCGCGGTTCTGATCCACGCCGTCCTCCTTCATGGGCGGTCTGGGTACACGTCAGTCAACTGTTGGCCGCACGCGGTTATCGGCCACACACTCCCTCATAATAACCCCCGTGGGACCAGCTTTCCAGCCAGCCAACGACAGGCTAGAAAGCCTGTCCCATACTTTTCCGGATAGGTTCTGGTTCACCGGGATATCGGCCGACACCGCTGTCTAATGGCCGGCGGGGGCCGCTATCAACCCGAAAGCAGGTCCCTCCCACAGACCGCTGGCGGTTTTGATTTGCCTGAACCCGGATTATTTCTTACGTTTCTTTTACGCCGTGTCACGATCAGGCAAACTGGGAGAATCTGCGGCACGGCGACGCCCGAACCGTGACGGGCGAGGTCGGCCTTGGCGGGCATCATCAGAAACGGGTCGGAAGGCGGCCGATGACAGCGGGAAGGATAATCGCATGGACGCTCTGAGGAAACAACTCAACCGGTTTGTCCGCAGCGAAGACGGGCCGACCGCGATCGAGTACGCCGTGATGCTCGCCATGATCATTCTTACGGCGTTCGGTTCGATCGCGGCACTCGGTCCCGTCGTCGCTTCCAAGCTGGCTATTCCCGGATGGTAGCCGCCCGCCCTTCGTCCGGGGGCCGAGCGGGGGGTCCCGGCTACCCGCCAAGCTGCGCCTGCCGTAAGTGACGCGCGCGACAAGCCTGGTGAATCAACGTCAGTTGCTGACACTCAGTGGACCACCGAACTCTAACTGGCAACGTTCAGCTAGTGTAGTGCCTCACAATTGACGCAACATGTTCTTATCCGAACCGCGACCGTCAGGGAGCGGTCCAGCACGTCGCCAAGTCATGCCGCTCCCTGACGGTCGCGGTTCGGATAAGCTGCAGTTTCACTGAGGCACTACACTAGGAAGGCTGGTTTTGCCGCCAAAAGGGCCTCGGCAGCAAGTGAGGGTGAAAAGAAGTGAGTGCCGGTGAAATCGGACCCCAGCGGACCAAATTTTTTCGTCAAAGTCCAGAAAAATAGGGTTGATTCCTGACTCACGAACTGGTATTATGCCCTGCGTTGAGAGCAGAGAGCATAGAGAGCCAAAGGCAACGGCGGAGAGAGACGCGAAGACACGCCGAAAGTATCGCCTAACTCAGGCAGCTAGTGAACGCTTTCAACCAGGTGTAACTGGCCTGCTTGTTTCCGTGCGTCGGCTTGTTCCTGGTGCGTCAGTCCAAAAAGAGAGAGCCGAAGAGAGAGCTTGGGCTACGCGCGTACTGGTTCGGAGAGAGAGAGTCCGGGAGAGAGAGTCCGGGAGAGAGAGAAGTAGGACGACCCAACCGTCCGCCTCCAAGGGAACGAGCCGATTGGGCGGCTGCCAAGCCTGGGTAGAAGGGGCTGTATCCGGTGTAGAGAGCCCGGATACGGCCTCTTCGTTTTTTACGCGCCTCGACGCACTTTGCGGTGATCAATTCGTCGGTGGAGTTCGGCGATTCCGGAAGAGGATCAAGGCGTCGTTGGTCAGCCCGCTCCCGTCGGTACGGTCGAGTGTCCCGATGATGTCATTCACGCCGTCGCCGTCGATGTCCGCGACGACCAGGCTGTTCACCACGGTAGCGGTGCTCTCTTGCTGGGCCTGCTGTTGCGGATCGGTCAGCAGTTGGAGCAGGTTGTTTAGGGCCGCGCTATTGTCGTTGGCATTGCCGCTGGTACCGCCTGTGCCGCCTGTACTGGTCGTGCCGCCGACGGCGGGCGGACTGTCGTCGATCAGGAGCGTTTCATTCCATTGATCGTATACGCTCAGCGTATGTCCGGCGTCGAACCAGGCCACGGCCCCTTCCGCGGAAACAGCCACCTCGGCTTGCCCGTCGCCCGTGAGATCGCCGATGGCGATGGCCTGCGGTTTTCGTTCGCGGAACTCAGCCAGCGTGAAGACCCTCCAGGGGTTGCGAATGAAGCTGTAACTCGGGAAGGTGGGGCTCTTAAACCATTGCACCACATGACCTTCCGATGAACGGACCAAGACGTCGGCGAGGCCATCGTGATCCAAATCGCCGACCTCGATGGCGTCGGCGCCGGTGCTGACTTGGCCGATGGGCGCGGGCAACCCCCACAGGTCGTAGACTCGGTTGCGGTCGCCGAGGTCCAAGGGGTTGGGCAGCCAGCGTACGTTGGAGCTGGCTGCGGTGGGATACGTGCAAACGATGTCGTCGTCTCCATCTCGTTCCACGTCCAGGATGCGTACGGCGCCTACGGGGGGCAGGTCGGCGTAGACGATCGCCCGCGACCACGCGTCGCCGTTGCGGGCCAGTTCCGGTCCGGGATTGGCCCAGAGATCGACGCTGTTCAGTTGCGGGTATCCCTCGGTGGCGTCCAACGGCAAGGACGGGTCACCCTCGGCGGAGTTCAGAGCCACGACTATGTCGGGACCGTTGATCCCGTCGATGTCGCCGACGGTGATACTGGTATATCCTCCCTGTTCGAGCGACTCGCCCTCATCGCGGCCGGCCAGCAGCGAGGTGGTCAGCAGCGTGGGCTCCCAGGGCACTCCCGCCGCGTCCCCCGGATCGTAGAAGACCACGATACCGCCCTGGATGGCACCATCCACCACCCCCCCGTTGTTGGTCACGTCGCAGTCCTCGCGGGATTCGTCGCAGGTGGCCACCAGCCCGGTGTCCTTGATGAGCACGACGACATCGAGACGGCCGTCGCCGTCCATGTCGGCCAGTTCCAGGCCCGCGACTCTGGCGATCGGAGTCGTTCCGCCCAACGGCACCGTCTCGAAAGCGATAGCGCCGACGGCGTTACGACGCTGCAGGTGAATCTGGACCGGCTGGGACTGGTTCCAGGCGCTGGCGAGGTCCATCAGGCCGTCGCCGTCCAGGTCCCCGACGCGGGCGAAGACGGGGCCGGCGGAGTCCTCGCTCCGCGGGTCCACTTGCACCGCGGTGAAGGAGCTGCCTGCGACACCCGTGGCGGCAAAACCCTGTCCCGCGGGAGCACCCCCGGTAGGGGTGTAGTACATCGACCGGCAGCCGAGGAACAGGATGATCCCCATCAGCAGGAACCCAAAACCGGTATTAGGGCGTGACTTCATGTCCTTCGTCTCCCAAGGTATTGCGAAACCAGATGATGGTGTCCTCGGCCAGTCCACTGTCCACGCGGCGGTCCAGGGTGCCGACGATGTCGTTGAATCCGTCCCCGTCGAGGTCCGTGATGATGACTTCGTTGATGAGCGTGGCGGTGTCCTCGAAGTCGGGATCGTTCGGGTCCGCGGTCGTACCTTGGGCCTTGGTGTCATCCACGATGAACGTGCCGCCCCACTGCGAGTAGAGGCCGGCCGGCGCCGCCGCAGAATCGAACCATTCCAGGGCCCCGCCGACGGCCACCACCGCCTCGGCCTGCCCGTCGCCGGTGAGATCGCCGATGGCGATGCCCATCGGTTCGCGGTTGGGATAATCGACCAGGGTGTAAACCTGCCAGGGGAAGTCGAAGCGACCCGGCACGGCGTCGGGCGGCGGGAAGATCGGCTCCAGTGGATCGCCGGTGGGGTGCCGGAACCATTCCACGACCTTGCGGTCGGCGGCCCGCACCATCACATCCGTGAACCCGTCGCCGTCCATGTCGCCGAGGGTCATCTTGCCCACGTCTCCGTCCAGCGTACCAATGGGACGCCGCTCCCACTGCGAAGCCCACAGCGCCCGGTTGCCGTTGAGGAATACCGTCCCCTGCGACACCGCGGTCTGGCCTTGCTCGATGAGCGGGTTGCGGTACCAGCGGACGTTGAGCGTGCTGGCGTTGGAATAGGCCGAGAGGATGTCGAGGTCCCCATCGCCGTCAACGTCCAGCACCGCACTGTCCTTAACCACGGGCGCGTCGATGTCGATCCAGATCGGATACCAGAATGACGGCGGGACCGTGAGTGCCGGGGGTCCGTTGGTGGTGATGTTCTGCGGCGAACCATCGCGCACGTTGGCCCCGGGGTTGAGCCATAATTCCACCGCGTTTTGGCCGGTGTTGCACTCCGGTTCGGGTACGTTGGAAGTGATCACAATGTCCGGACCGTTCACCCCGTCGATCTCGCCGACGGCCAGACTGGTGTAGCCGCCGTCCTCGGGGAAGTCGATGCCTCTACCGACCGTGCTCGCCCGTCCCCACCGGCTGTTGACCGAACTCTCGGAATCCTGGATCACCACCTCCTCCCAGGCATCGCCGTCGGTGAGGGCGGCATCGGACGAAGGTCCGAAGAGGATGACAATCACGCCGGTGAATCCGGAGGTGTCGGCTTGGTCGTTCAAGCAGAAAGCGAGTTGCCCGGTGTGCTTGACCAGAACCACGACGTCCAGGCGGCCGTCTTCGTCCATGTCCGCTACCTCGACGCCGGCGATGATGCCGATGGGGTAGGTCCCGCCGAGAGTCGCGGCGCGGAAGCTGATCTTGCCTTCCGCGTCCCGCTGCTGGAGGTGCAATTGGACCGGCTGGGACTGGTTCCACCCGCTGACTAGGTCCATCAATCCGTCGCCGTTCATGTCTACCGGGATGAGGAACTTCGGCCCGGCGGTATCTTCCTCGGGCGGATCGACCTGGATGGCCCGGAAGTGACTGGCGGTGTCTGCACCTTGATCGGTCTCCTCCTGGACGACCACGGGCGTGCCCCCGGGCACATCGTGACTGCCGGCGGCGAAGAACCCTTGAGCCGAGCCAAAGGCGTCCGGCGACGACGCCGCCGAACCCGGCCCACCGGCCCCGCCGCCGCCTGCGTCGTTGTAGAGTGACCGGCAGCCCACGACGACGGCGATAGCGATCATCAGCAACGCCGGGAAACGAGCCAGGGATAATCTCATGGATTGGTTCTCCATTGAGCCGTTTGGAACACGGTAGCGTCCGCTATGTTTACTGGGTTATCGGTTTGTGCCGGGGGTGACTTGCGACCGCTCCGGCAGATGGGACGCGTAAGTCTCGGCGAGCGCGGAAGCGGGCGCCGGTGTTATCGGAACTACGGACCTTGGCTTGCCGCGGGGCACCGCTCCGGAATACCATAGGGAAGTGTTGAAGGACGGGCCCAACCGAGTCCGCTTGAGCGATTGCCACGACGGTGCGGCGGCGCGTTATCTCACGCTGGACGACGCCGGCTTGCTGGCCCAATGTCAGGTGGATACCTATCGCGCCAGCGGGCCGGGAGGACAAAAACGTAACAAAACCTCGTCGGCGGTGCGTTTGCGCCACCAGCCGTCGGGTTTGTCCGCCAAGGGGGTGGAAAGCCGGTCTCAGCATGAGAACAAAGCCCGGGCCTTGCGCCGTTTGCGTCAGGCTATCGCTCTGTCGCTCCGCTCCGGGGTGGATCCGCAGCTCTACACGCTGAGCCGGCTGCTGCGTAGTTGTGTTTCGGAATCACACCAGTTGTGTGTCGGCCGGAAAGATTATCGGTATGACCACGCGGTCAGCGAAATCCTGGACGTACTCGCCGGGTGTGCGATGCGAGCGTCCACCGCCGCGAAGTTGGTAGGTGTCAGCACCGCCCATCTTGTGGCGTTCATCGAAGACGATCCATCGTTATGGGACCGGGTCAACCGGATGCGCACCGCAGCGGGATTGAACCCGCTGCGCTGAGGCTTTGTTCGCGATGAAACCATGCCCGCAGGTCATCACCAACAGCAGGTGGCCAAGCGTCTCCGTTGCGCCGTGATCACCGTCAGCGACACGCGGCCGGCGGCCAGTCGGCAAGCATGCGCGCCAGCAACTCGAGGGGGAGCCCGACGACGTTCGAGAAGCTGCCGCGGATCGACTCGACGAACGGGTCGTCGCGATCCTGAATACCATAGGCTCCGGCCTTGCCGCGCCACGCGCCGGTGACGAGATAATCATCGAGTTCCGCGGTCGATAACCGCCGCATGGTAACGTGGGTCACGTCGTGGGAGATCAGCCGCCGCTCGTCGGTGGGGTCGAGGAGGGTGAGGCCGGTAATCACCTGGTGCATCGTGCCCATGAGGGCGGCGAGGATACGCCGCGCTTCGACTTCATCAGCCGGTTTGCCGAACACCTGGTTCCCATGGGCCACCACCGTGTCAGCGCCGACGATCAACCCCTGGCAGACGACGCCGGCCACCGCCCGGGCCTTGAAGTAACTCAGGGCCTCGGCTTCCTGTGCCGGGGTGACGCCTGGCCGCGGGATGTGGGGTTCCGGGATGGGCGGTTCGATGACCTTGAACACATAGCCCGCTTCGCGCAGAAGCTGGGCACGACGCGGACTGGCTGACGCCAGTACCAGTTCATGCGTGATGTGCGGTACCGCAACGCGGGTCATGGATCGTCGAACCCTTTCGGGCTGAAGAAAGCAATAAGAACCACGCCCTTCCCCGAGCCGGCCGTCATTATATCACCGGGAGCCGGGATGGCCACACCTAACCGGGGTAGCGCCACCCGTAAAGGATGCGATACTTGTAAAGCAACACTGTTCCCGACAAGAAGTCTATACTTTTTATGAAATTCATTTGCCTCGCGCCGGTTTGTGGTGCATAGTTTTTATGGATGGAAAAACTGAATACGGTGCTTGTGCGGTAAGCTTCCTTCGGGTCGTTTGACTTGGTCCCGGTGGATTAGACCGGGACGGTTGCAAGAGAGAAGCCTCGCCCCGAACAGAGGGTTTTGACTGTAGTCGTTCGTGGGTGCGAGGCTTCTCTAGCGCGCGCAGAAAAAGGTCAGGAACCTTTTTCGGCGGCAACCAAACGACCCCTCGGGGGTGGTTATTCCCGAAGAAGGTTCCTGACCCCTCTCTCCTGGCTGACGGTCGCGGTTCGGTTGCTATACGTGTGGCCGATGATGACTCGGCGCACCATTGCCGGCGAGCCCGTCGGTGCTCAGACGGCATCGGCGCCGTCGTCCGGTTCGTCCGCCGCGGAATTCGCGGACGGTTCCTTTTCACTGCGACCGTGCACGTACCAGCGAAGTAACTGATCCACGATCTGGACCTGCAACCGGGGATCACTGGTGCGACTGGCGGCCAACTCCTCGAAGCGCCGGCGCGCGTCGCGCAGGCGGGCGTCGACTGCGCTGAGTAGCATCAAGCATGCCGTATCGTCGACCGGCATCTTGATCCAGCCGGACAGGCCGAGGTTGGCCAACCGGACGGTCAGCTTAGCTTGCCCGTGCGAAGCACAGTCCACGTGCATGGTCCGCTTGCGACCGAAGTACACGGTGTTGGGGTCGAACATGGGGGACGGGGAAAGCTCGGCGGGGCGATCCTCAGGGATGTTGACGCCCGAAGCACATTCGGGACGATGGGCGATCCACTCCGCCAGCGGCGTAAGGTCGGGAAGCTCCGCCGCGTCCCATGCATCGGCGGCGAGTTCCTGCACGCTGAACCGGCGGTTCGCCGTGCGCGAACGCTGCTGCTGTTTCTCGATTTCCATCACGCGGATGGCGCGGAAGTGCCTGGCCACCTCTTCGTATAGGCGGTCCAATATTCTCGGTCGTTCGATCGGATCTCTCACGCCAAGAACTTCGAGCACCGCCAAGTCCAGCTGGCGCCGATCGCTCTGACGCAGCTCATCCGGAAGCACCAGAGCCCCTTCCGCAATGCGCCGCGCGCGGTCTAGCGAATGGGGAAGCGTCAACTGTTCCTCGACAAGGCTGCCGATGCTCCGTCTTGCGATGAGACGAAATGCAGTGCGAAGCCTTGCCGTGATATCGGGCGGCAAACCACGTGGATCAGGAACTTCCGTCATGATTGTGTCGACCACCATCGTTTCAAGCGCGCCCTCGGTTCCCGTATATCTACCATAGAAATTGCGACAGAAGGCGACAATCGTCGAGTTCAAGATCGCGACAAAGGCGACTTCGTCGTACTCTGCCGTCGACTCAAGATAGTAAAGGCGCGATGCGCAAGGAAACCGAGCGGGATTCTGGATGACAACGTGCCGGTACTGTTGCCCTTTCGGCCAGAACGCGAAACACCCCTTCACAAACTTCGTCAGGTCGTACCACAGATCGCGCGCGGCGCACGTCGAACGTTGGGGGACAGGGACGGCCTTCGATTTCTTTGATGCGAACGTCGCCTGTTCGCCGTATTTCAGATACTTGTAAACCCATGTACTGCGCAGCGCCTTCATCGGCTGGTTGACCAGCAGAACCACGCGGTCCAGATCCTTCGCACGCACGATCGGGCGGTCCACCTTCATCAAGCTATGTACTTCGGGCGCCAGAAACTCCGCTTCGATTGCGTGGACGCTGCCGTCGCCCGCATGAATGATGCGGAGCTTGCCCGATTCGACATCCTTCCGCGGCGCGCCGCCAGCGCGCCGGCGGAACGCGGCGTCCGTGGCACACTCGCGTAAAACCTTAGTGGTGATATCCGTCGGCATGAAGAATGCGTCGCAACCGCTCGTAATGCCGCGCCGCACAGCGGCCACCTCACCAAGCGGAACGAAGCGCCTTCCGAACCGCTCCATGAATCTAAAAAAGAAAGTCGGCGCGCGGACGTATCGGCCCCACTTGCCAGCGACGTACTCCCCTTTGTGGAACGCCATGTTGTTTTGATGGTTCGCGGGTGAAGCGGCCTGCTCGCTCGTTTCGTCTTCCTCGCCGTCGTCTTCGCCAGCGCCGTCGGCCTCGAGCGGAACATCGCGCAGAAGCGATCCGGCACGAACGCCGTCGGTCCAAAGCTCTCGCTGCGCCTTTACGATGATGCGGAGCGAGTCGTCCTCCGCGTCGCCCGTTGTGGACAGGATAAGGTTGCGGAGTCGTTCAACGGCCCGTTGACGGTCGTCTTCGTCGTCGCCCGACGCCACGCCGATGATCGTCTTCAGCGGCTTGTCGAAGCGTACGAAGCGAACAAGATTCGACATACGCTCGGACTCGTTTTCGCAACGCTGAAGGATCGAGACGGCTGTCTTGACGCGGGCGTCGGGAAACCACGGTTCCGCGCTGCTCTCCATGACGACCAGCAACTTGAAGTGCCGGAGAATCCAGCCTTGCAGCGCAAAGCCGTACTCGACATCCAGCCAGGACGAGTTGGTGATGAATCCGAAGAAGCCGTCGGCTCTCAGCAGCTTCGTCGCGGGAGGCCAGAAATAGCAGTGCAGGTCCGCCCGGCCGGACAATCTCAGGTCGGGCCATGCGGTCGTGACGAGTGCCGCATAGCGCAGTTTGTCGCGCTTCTCGATCTTTTCCTGTCGGACGTAAGGCGGATTGCCGACCACGGCGTCGAGCTTCGGCAAACACACTTCCTGCATCCCGGCGGCGCTGTCGGGGATCGTGCAGAATGGGCGCCGCGTGTTCCCGTTGACGGAATTCGTCGGGATGTCGGTGTCGAAGAAATCGCGGCGCACGATTCGGGGATAATTCGCTTCGTCGCTGATCTCGCGCGCCGCCAGATTGAGCGTCGCCAAGTGCGCTGGATAGAGCGCGATGTCGCAGCCGAACAGGTCGGCGAGCTGTTGGAGGTGGTCGCGCGTCGGGTCCAAGTAGCGCTTGCGGTAGTAAGCGCGGACCAGGAAGCTCCCGGAGCCGCACGCCGGGTCCAGTACGCGGTCCGTGCCACTACGAATGCAGAACGCGTTGATCAGGTCCACCACGTCGTCGCCGGTGAAATGTTGGCCGTAGCGGTGGCGCTCTTCAGGCCCGATGAGCTTCTGGAAGATGCGGCCCACGATGTCCGACGGAACATCCTTGAAATCGATCGATTCGATGCCGCGCAACAGGCCGCGCCACGCGTCCAGAGCGCTCGGAGCCTCGAACACGATGCACGACGCCCAATCTTGCGCGCTCGGGAATAGCAGCGGCTCATAGTCGCCGCTCCGTTCCACCGCCTTCTGGAAGTAACGGTCGAAGGTGTGGGCCGCATCGTCGGGCGTTTTGACCGAACGCTTCAATTCGAGCCGCGGAAGGTCGCTGAAACGGGCGCGCAGCGCCTTATAGAAGATGAGCCGGTTCGCCCACACGTAGGCGAGCGTCTTGGCGATGTTGTTGAGGGCGTTGTGCCACTCTTCCGGCACGTTGCGGCGGAAGATCCGATCCTGGTCGGCCAGCCACTGCTGAACCTTGGCGTCGAACGGTTTATTGCGGTGGGTCCGGTCGATGAGATAGCTGGTGGTGAGCTGCACCGGCCAGTCCAGGTGACTTTCCAGCGACCGGATGAAGATATCGTCCGGCGGCATGGTCCAGTCGCGGCGCCGGCCGGTGTAGATGTCGGCCAAGTCACGCAACAGGTCGGGCAGGAAGCGCGTCCGGATGAACTCCAGGTTCTCGGGGCGAGCGACAGCTTCGGGGCTGGTCAGTGTTAGCCCGAGCCTCCACTCGCGAACACGGCGCTCAAGGATCGGCTTGTCATACTGAGCGCGGTCCCAGAGGACGAAAACATTGACGTTCCAGGTGAAGAAGAAACGGACGGCGGCGTTGTCGGCCTTCTGCGCAGCGTCGCGGACGAGGACATCGTCATAGGGGGAGCGGCCTTCGGGCGTGCCGGGCAGCTTCACTTCGCCGCAGAGGGCGAGCTTTCCGCCCGGCTCGAAAAAACGGAGGTCTTTCCGCTTTCGCCGAGACTTGCCCGTGCCGAAGCCTTCCACCCGGGCTTCGGAGAACGGGAAAACGCTCGGGTCCTGAGTGAAGAGGGTGTTCGCAGCCGACGCAATCACGCCGCAGAAATCGACCTCGTGAATGGACTGTTCGACCGCGCCGCTCATGGTATCCGCCGGCTGTCTTGCTCAATATCCTGTGCTGCCCATGATTATGCCGGGCCCGGGCGGTCTGTAAAGGAAGGGGGGCCTGGGTTCGCAACGCGAAACAGATGAAGGCGACGGAGGGCCGGTTCCGGCGCACCGGGATCAGGTAGGGGCGTGACCTTTCCGCGTGGCGAACCGCTCCATCACGGTCACGGTTCGGGGTGGGCACTATGAGCACGCCTCGATAGCGATGGCGCTGGCTTCGCCGCCGCCGATGCACAGGCAGGCAATGCCCAGCTTGCCGCCCGTGCGGCGCAACGAATGGGCCAATTCGAGGGTGATGCGCGCCCCGGTGGAGCCGATCGGATGGCCGATGGCCACCGCACCACCGCACACGTTCAACTTCGCGTGGGGGATGTTCAACTCGCGCATCGCCACCATAGCTACGACCGAGAACGCCTCGTTGATCTCGAACAGATCGACGCTGCCCAGCTTCAGAGAGAGCTTTTCGGCCAGCTTCTTGATCGCGTACACCGGAGCCACGGTGAACCACTCCGGGGCCGTGGCGGCGTTGACATGGCCCAGGATGCGGGCGATCGGCTTGAGGCCGAGCTTCTTCATGCGTTCCTCACCGACCACGACGACGGCCGAGGCGCCGTCATTGATGTTGGAGGCGTTGCCGGCCGTGATCCGGCTGTTCGGTCCGAAGGCCGGCGGCAGTTTGCGGAGCTTGTCGGCGTCGAACTTGCAGAGGTCCTCATCTTTGTCCACCACGACGGTGCCCTTGCGGCTCTTGATCTCCACGGGCACGACCACGTCTTTGAGGTAGCCTTTGTCCCAGGCGGCGATGGCCCGGTTGTAGCTCTCGATGGCGTAAGCGTCCTGCTCTTCGCGGGAGATGTTGTACTTCTCGGCGCAGAGGTCCCCGCAACTGCCCATGTGCTTGTTGTTGTAGACGTCCCACAGCCCGTCATGGATCATGGCGTCGATCAGTTCGCCATGGCCCATGCGGTATCCGGTGCGGGCCTTGGCGAGCAGATAGGGCGCCTGGGACAT
>JBGPAW010000014.1:0-22496 GCA_041480905.1 Phycisphaerae bacterium | reverse complement strand
CTCGAGTCAACGCTCGCTGACCCTTACGACCCGGTGGCCATGCCTGCGAAGCTCGCCAAGGCCCACGCCGACCTCGACCGGGCCGTCGATGCCTGCTACCGCAGCCAGCCCTTCACGAGCGAGCGCCAGCGCGTGGAGTATCTCTTTGCTCTCTACGAGAGCCTCACCGCGCCGCTGGTGAACCAACCGAAGCCCCGACGCCGCGGCGCGCGGCGCGCAAAGTAGACGGCAAAGCGGGCTCCACCGGCGCCGCGCTCCGGAGAACGCCCCAATTCAGCGATCGCGCGCCAAGTTCTTCCCTCAGAACGTTGCTTACCGGCCATCGCCCGGCGACACCCTTCCTGCGCGCGGGCTGAGGTGACGGTCGTCTACGCCAAGCGCGACTTTGGAGGATGCGTGAATGCGAGATTACCAAACGAACCCATTGTGCAGCCCCACTTCACACCACCCGATACCGGCCGTGCAAGTGAAATTTCCAAACGAACCCAATCTTGCCCATTTTGACGTGGGAATTCACACCGAAACATGGACCTCGCCGGCTTCCAATCGGCTTGTCCGGGCTCGACAACCGTCATTCCCGGCTGCGCACCATAGCCCAAACTGACGAGAACCCTACGCCTCGATCTTGTCGATCCGGATTTGCAGATAGCGCTGGCGGTGGCCTTGCTTACGCCGATAGTTCTTGCGGCGCTTCATCTTGATGATCGTGATTTTGTCACCTTTGATTCCGCCGAGGATGGACGCCGTGACCTTAGCGTCCGCCAGGTAGGGTTGCCCGATGCGGGCGTCCGCGCCCTCGCCGACCATCAGCACGCCATCAAAGACGATCTGCTCAGCCTCCCCCGAAAGGTTCTGAAGCTGGATCTCCAGCCGGTCGCCTTCCCGGACCTGGTATTGGCTGCCTCTGTCTTCGATAATCGCGTACACCGTTGTCCTATTCCTGCCACTGCGTGGTCACTGGCCCTTACGCACGGTGCGGCGACGCATACTCGCCGAACCAGGCGGGTATTTCAAAAAAATGCGGCAACCACCTACTCTCGCCGTAAAGACTACCATCGGCCGTGCAGGCTTAACTGCCGTGTTCGGAATGGGAACGGGTGTTTCCCTGCACGAACAGTCACCGCAACGAGGCATGATACTCCCGGACGCCTCCTCGTCAAGCCGGGAAAAACGATTCTCCGCCTCAACCCTGTCCGGCCAGAAGTGGTTTTTCGTAACCTCTTATCAACAAGCGAGTTAAGAAGGCTTCGCCTCGATCCGCGTGAGCCGAAACTCCACGCCCTCAATCGCGTCGGGGTCGGCCAACTCCACCCCCGCGGGCAACCCTACGAACACCGGCTTCTTGGCCCGGTAGTGCTCGGCATCGAGCGTATCGTCGCGGCTGATGGTGATCTGTCCGGTGACCTTGATGTCCCCCCCCACCAGCCGCGCGACCAGTTCGGCGGGGCCTTTCACCGTGATGGGCTGGGTCAGGAGCGTGCTGCGGTTCCGCAACTCGATCTGGAACTCGTTCCACAGATCGACGCTGCCGCTAAACCGGATGGGGACCGCCGCGATCGTGTCGGTGACGCGCAGTTCCCGCACGGTGGCCCGCAGGTTCACCTGCGGGGGCGCCACCTTGACCTCGACGCCCTCGACCTTGGCCTCCAGCGGGACCGCGAAGCTGAGCAGTTCGCCATTTTTCTTGTTCTTGAGCAGGCTCTCCGCCCGCAGGGTCAGCCGCCGTTTCTCCTCCGGGAGGGTGCGGTAGCGCCGTTCCGAGATGGTGACCTGGACGTGGTCCGGCTCCACCGAAGGATCGACGTCGTAATCGAGCGCTCCCTTGTCCACCCACACCGGGAGGGACACATTCATGTCACGATCGACGACCACCTCGAGATAGGCCGGCGACACGGAATCCACGGTGAGTCCGGCAAACGGCCCCGGCTCCTTCCGCAGGGCGTCGAGGACGTTGACGTTGACCGGCCCCGTGGCGTGCGTCTCGATGGGCAACGGGATGGTCAACGGACCCGTGTCTTTGAACCGCGCGATCACCTGCTGCGGCCCGGTGAGCGTGACTTGAAACCGCGGGGGACGGTCGCCCGGCGTACTGACCGTATAAGAACCCTCCCCTGTCGCGACCGGTTCGATGGTGACCGGCAGGGTGGTCGATTCGAGGAGCAACTGGTCGGCCGACACCCAGACCAACACGGTCAGCAGCACGCTCATGGCGATCAGCTTGAGCTGGGCCATGTCAGTCCCTCTTGCCCGAGCGAATCAGGGTTTCTGTCGCATCCTCCGCGGAGGCGCCGCGGACCGGACGCTCGACCGAAAGGTCGGCGGCGGGCGGCGGTCCGGGCGACCTGCCCTTGCCCTCCAGGGCTTCGCTCAGCAGTTGGCGCAGGGTCTCCGGGGTGAGCGCCCGGCGCAGGCGGCCGCGGTGGGCCACCGAGATGGTCCCGGTCTCTTCGCTGACCACGATGACCAGGGCGTCGCTCTCCTGACTCAGCCCCAACGCCGCCCGATGGCGGCTGCCCAGGCTGCGCTCCACGTCCTCGGAGTCGGCCAAGGGAAACTGACAGCCGGCGGCCGCCAACCACCCCCGTCGGACGATCACGCCCATGTCGTGCAGGGCCGACCCCGGCCAGAAGATAGTTTCGAGCAACTCCGCGGTGAGGTGGGCGTCCAAGCGCACCCCGGACTCGACCAGTCCGCCGATGGGCACCTGCCCCTCCAGGGCGATCAGCGCCCCGATCTTGTTCTTGGAGAGCCGCGCCACCGCCTGGGTGATCGGGGCGATCAGGGCCTCGGCGTCCTTGGTCGCGCCGCGCAGGCCCCACATCTCTCCCAGTCGGGTCAGCCCGCGACGCAGCTCCGGCTGAAACGCGACCAGGGTCATCAAGAACAAGGCCCCCAGGCAATAGGGGTAAAGGAAGTTGATGCGGCTGAAGGCGTACTTCTGGGCCACCAGCCGCACGATCATGAAGCTGACCACCAGGATCATGCCGACGGCCCGGAGCAGACGTGCTCCGCGGGTGCCCTGGAGGGACCGCAGCACGGCATAGATTACCCCGCCGATGAGCAGCAACTCGGCGAGCACCACCCACGCGGGGTAGTTGCCGCTACTGAGCCGCCGCCAGTAGGCGACCAGGGCTTGGAAGAAGTCGGATTCCAGTAGCACGCCGTAACGTCCCTCGGTTCCCGCGACACCCGTCCGCTGACGTGCGCCTTCGATCCCGCCGCCTGCCGAGTATACGCCCGGGTGCGTTGACGGGAAAGGGGGGTTCGTCTAGGCTACGGGTTTACGGATGGCCCGGGAGCAGGTCACGGAACGATTCGCATGGGACGGGAGTACGGCGTCATGCGGGTAAGACGTGTGGTGCGGCTGGCGGTGGGACCGCTCCTGGTGGTGTCGGCGGGGCTGGCGGGCGGGTGTGACTCGTCCGGCCAGCGGACCGCTCAGACCGTCCGCCTGATCGCCAGCGGCAAACCCTACGAGCAGGACCTCCCGCTGCCCGCCGGCTTTGCCATCGTGGAGCGGGCCATGGAGGACCACTCCACCGGACAAACGCGGACCTACCTGCGGCACCTGTACGCCGGCGGGGCGGACAAGTTCGCGGTGCGGAACTTTTATCGGGAGCAGATGCCGCTGGTCCGCTGGGCCAAGGTCAGCGACAGCGCCATCAAGGGCGAATTCAGCATGCGCTTCGCCAAAGGTAACGAGGTGTGCGAAATCAACATCCGCGATAATCCGAAGAAACTGGAGCTCGGCAAGAAAACCCTGGTACAGGTGATGGTCGCGCAGGAGCAGCGCGGGACCACGCCCCCATCGGCAGGAAGTCATCCATGAAAGCGGAACGAAGACAAGAACTGAGAACCAACGAGCTGGCCCAGATGCTCGAACAGGCCCGCCAGGTCATGCGGACCTGGGGCAGTTACATCGTCGGCGGCGTGGTGGTGGTCGTTTTGGTCATCGCCTTTGTGGCCTATCGCGCCGCCGCCGCCGACCAGGCACTCAGCGACGCCTGGCAGAACCTGCGCGAGATGCAGGGGAAGTATTTCTTCACCCAAACCAGCGAGAAACGCACCGACGCCGAAATCGCCACCGGGTTCGAGGGGCTGCAGCGCGTGGCCGACGCCGCCAAGACCCCCGATCTTGCCTTTGAGGCCTTGGCCAATCAAGCCCAGATCGCCATGCAGCTTTCCGGAATGACTCCAGGCGGCGTCGACGCGAACTACCTGGATCGGGCGGAGCAAGCGTACAACGCCCTGAAAATCCGGATGCCGGACAACCCCTTAGCTGTCGCTCTGGCCTTGGACGGCGCCGCCCGCATCGAGGCCGATCGGTTCGTGCTGGATGCGGACCCCGCCCACAAGGACAAGGCCCGCAGGTTCCTCGAGCAACTCCGGGATGATCCGCGCTTCGCCCATACCCCCTTCCAAACCGCGGCCCTGGCACACCTGAACCGCCTCGACGACATGTTCCGTGAGGTGAAGTTGGCCCCCGCGCCGGTGCCGGTCACCCTGACCCCCCTGGAAGGTCCGCCCGCTCCGGAGGGGCCGGCCGCTTCGGCCCCCTCGAGTGACGTACAGATCAGAAAGCTACCCGGCCCTCCGCCGGGGGTGAAACCGATCCAGATAGGCAAAGAACCGAAACCCGCGGCTGAACCCGGTCCGGCGCCTCCCCCGCCAGCCTCGGAACCGAAAGCGGACCAGCAGAGCAGCGAGAGCTCAGAGCGGCCCGAGTGAAGACCCTCCCGCAGATCAACGAGCAGGTGCTCAACCAAACGGCGCAAAGGTGCCGCGAGCGGAACATTGTCATCCCCACCTTTGCCCAGCAGAAAGATCCGACCACCATTCCCGCCAAGGTCCGGCAACGGCTGGCCGACGTGGGGCTGTGGGACGTCGATCCCGTCAACCTGTTCCGCATCACCTGGAAGAACGAGCCGGTGGAGTGCGGGTGCGGGTTCAACCAGGGGAACTGGATCGAGTTCCCCTCGGCGCTGACCGGCGTGCCCGCTCGCATCGTCGGTTTGATCGGCAAGTATTTTCCCACCGGCGCTCACAAGGTCGGCGCCGCCTTCGGCTGTCTGGTGCCCCGGCTGGTCACCGGGCAATTCGACCCCACGACCCAGAAAGCGGTTTGGCCCAGCACCGGAAATTTCTGTCGCGGGGGCGTATTCGATTGCGCCCTGCTGGCTTGCACGCCGGTGGCTATTCTGCCCGAGCAGATGTCGCGCGAGCGCTTCGAGTGGCTGCGGTCGTTGGGGGCTGAGGTGATCGCCACCCCCGGCTGCGAATCGAACGTCAAGGAAATCTACGACAAGTGCTGGGAAATCCGGCGGACTCGCCCGGACTGCGTGGTCTTCAACCAGTTCGAGGAGTTCGGCAACCCGATCTGGCACTATCACGTCACCGGGGGCGTCGTTGAAGAAATCTTCCAGCGAATCGCCGGGCCGCGCGACCGGCTGGCGGCGTTTGTCTCCGCGACCGGCAGCGCCGGCACCATCGCGGCCGGCGACTACCTGCGGACGCGCTATCCGCTGCTCAAGGTGGTCGCCACCGAGGCCCTGCAATGCCCGACTTTGCTGCGCTGCGGCTTCGGTGGACACCGCATCGAGGGCATCGGCGACAAGCACGTCCCCTGGGTCCACAACGTCCGCAACACCGATCTGGTGGTGGCCGTCGACGATGAGCAGTGCCTAGCCTTGCTGCGGCTGTTCAACGAAGAGACCGGGCAGGCGTTTCTCGAGCGCCGCGGCGTGCCCGCCGCCCTCGTCCGACAACTACCCCTGCTGGGCATCTCCAGCCTTTGCAACCTAGTGTCGGCCATTAAGACCGCCCGGTACTACGAAATGGACGGGCGGGACGTGCTGTTCACCCCGCTGACGGACTCGATGGACTTGTATGCCTCGCGCGTGGCCGAGCAGCGCGAGCTCCACGGCCCATACGCCGAAGCCGACGCCGGGGCGCACTTCGCCCGCTACCTGGAAGGCATCGGGATCGACCACCTGCGCGAGTTGAGCTACCTCGACCGCAAGGCCCTCCACAATCTCAAGTATTTCACTTGGGTCGAGCAGCAGCAGCGCGACGTGGAGGAACTTCGCCACTTGTGGGACTCCGACTTCTGGACCGAGACCTTCGCCCAAATGGACGAATGGGACCGGCTGATCGAGGCCTTCAACGCCCGCGTAGGTTTGCTGTAGGGTAGAATACATGCGTGTTGGGCTTGCAGCCTGTCGTAGCCGTCAGCCCCGTCAGGGGCGACATAAGGTAGCCCAGGGCGGAAGCCCTGGGATGTGGGAGCGATTCGGACTCCGAGCCCCCAAGGAGCGACACTCTTGCGCCCGTGCAACCGACTTTCTGTCGCCCCTCCGGTGCTTGAGACCCAGGGGGACCATCACCCAGGGCTTGCGCCCTGGGCTATACTCCATCGCCCCCGTTGGGGCTGGGAGTAGCGTCAACACACGCGCTAAACACGCACTGGCTCATCGACCCACTTGTGAGGAAAACTTCGGTGAACCGTGATCGTGCTCAGGCGCTGCTCGAACAATTGGACACCTGCAAGGCGGCGCTGTACCAGAAGGACTTTCTGCTCACCTGGCTGCAATCGCTCCATGACCTGCGCGCGGTTCTGGTCATCGCAGAAGTGCTAGAGGAGATGTGGGACGCTAACCTCTCCGCCCGCGTGTTCGACGGCGGGCTGGCCGTCTCCAACTTCCGCGACAAGTCCACCCGCACGCGGTTCAGCTTCGCCAGCGCCGCGAGCATGCTCGGGCTGACGCCGGCCGACCTGGACGAGGGCAAGTCCCAGATCGCCCACGGCGAGACCGTCCGCGAGACGGCCAACATGATCTCCTTCCTTACCGAGGTCATCGGCATCCGCGACGACCTGTTCCTCGGGGAAGGGCACGAGTACATGGTCCAGGTTGCCGAGGCCGTGGAGCAGGGCTACCGCGCCGGCGTCCTGCCCCAGCGCCCCGCCGTCATCAACCTCCAGTGCGACCGCGACCACCCGACGCAGACGCTGGCCGACCTGCTGCACCTGCAAAAAACCTTCGGCGCGCTCGAGGCCCTGCGCGGCAAGAAGCTTGCTATGAGCTGGGCCTACTCGCCCTCCTACGGCAAGCCGCTCTCCGTGCCGCAGGGCATCATCGCCCTGATGACCCGCTTCGGCATGGACGTGGTGCTCGCCCACCCGGAAGGCTACGACCTCATCCCCGAGACCCTGACCATCGCCAAGCGACACGCCGCCGAGTCCGGTGGCTCGTTCACGCACGTGCACAGCATGGCCGATGCCTTCCATGACGCCGACGTCGTCTATCCCAAGAGCTGGGCCCCCTACCAGGTGATGGAGGAGCGGACGCGGCTGCTACGCGGCGGCCAGGGCGGCAAGCTTGACGAACTGGAGAAGGGCTGCCTGGCCGCCAACGCCGAGCACCGCGATTGGGAGTGCACCGAGAAGCTGATGCGGATTACGCGCGGCGGCAACGCCCTCTACATGCACTGCCTGCCCGCCGACATCACGGACGTAAGCTGCTCCACCGGGGAGGTCTCCGCCGCCGTCTTCGAGCGTTACCGCGACGCCACCTACCACGAAGCCAGACACAAGCCTTCCGTGATCGCCGCCATGATCCTGCTGACCCGTTTCGCTGAACCGGCCCACGTGCTCGCCACCCTGCTCGACCGGGCCCACCCGCGCCGACGTTAGTGTAGTGCCTCGTGTCCTTGGTGTCCTTCCGGTAAGCCCCGGAGCTTGGCCCTGGGCCGCGAGCCGCGGGCGTTGCGAATGCCGCGGAAAGAGCTATAATCATGCGATGGGGATGTGTTCCAGTGTTGCGGTCCTGCTCGCAGACGATTGACGTTCTCGAGGTGAAGGTTATGGCGCGTGAATGTTTCTTCCTGGGAAAAAAGACCCGTAGCGGTTACGCCTACGCCCGGCGCGGCAAGGCTAAGTATCTCGGTGGGGTGGGGCGGAAGGTCACCGGCAAGACCAAGCGTACGTTCAAGGCGAACATCCAGCGTGTGCGGGCCGTCATCGACGGCAGGGTTTGCCGCGTCATGGTGTCCACCAAGGCGATCCGCATGGGGCTCGTCCAGAAACCCGTCAAGCGCGTCTGGCCCCCGGCGCCGTAACCATCAAGAACCGCCACCCGTCTTCGTGGCCAGGTGTTAGCCGGTGGTACACCAGATTGACGAGCCCCTGGTGCGGCACGTCGCCCTGCTGGCGCGCCTCAAGCTGAGCGACGCGGAGGTCGCCCGGCTGGCCGGCGAGCTGTCGGCCATCCTGGATTACATGGACCAACTCAACGAATTGGACACCGCGAACGTGCCGCCGATGGCCCACGCTCTGCCGGTGGTCAACGTGTTTCGGGAGGACGAGATCGTGCCCTCGCCGGGCGTCGAGGTGGTTTTGGCCAACGCACCGCAGCGGCAAGGCAGTTTCTTCCGCGTGCCCAAAGTGCTCGACCAAGAGAGCGCGTAAAAGGCCACGAAGACACGAAGGCACAAAGAGAAAGAGAGTGGGGAATGGAGAATTGAGAATGGAGAATGGGGAGCCCGGGTGTTCCGTTTTTCTTTCTCCATCCTCAGGTCCTTGTCTCGCTTCGTGTCTTCGGGCCTTCGTGGCTTCTTCTTCGAGGCGGAGCCCGTCGAATGACGCTCGTTGAAACCGTCGCTGCCATTCGTCGAAGGGAGTGCTCCGCCGTTGAGGTCACGCGACGCAGCCTGGACGCCATCGAGAGACACAACGCCCGGCTGGGGGCGTTCCTCACCGTCGCGGGTGAACGCGCGCTGCAACGCGCCCGGGAGGTCGATGCGCGCTTGGCCAAGGGCGATGTGGTCGGGCCGTTGGCCGGCGCTGCCGTAGCGGTCAAGGACAACCTGTGCACCGCCTTCGGGACCACCACCTGTGCCTCTCGGAACCTGTCCAACTTTCGCGCGCCCTACAACGCCACCGTCGTGGAGAAGCTCGAAGCCGCCGGGGCCGTCGTGGTCGGTAAGACCAACCTCGACGAGTTCGCCATGGGCAGCAGCACCGAGAACAGCGCCTACTTCCCGACGCACAATCCCTGGGATACCGGCCGTGTGCCGGGCGGGTCCTCGGGCGGGTCGGCCGTCGCCGTCGCCGCCGACCTCGTGCCGGCGGCCCTCGGCAGTGATACCGGCGGCTCCATCCGTCAGCCGGCAGCCCTGACCGGCATCACCGGGCTCAAGCCGACCTACGGCCGGGTCTCGCGTTATGGGTTGGTGGCGTTCGCCAGCAGCCTGGACCAGATCGGCCCCTTGACCCACACCGTGGAAGACGCGGCGCTCGTGCTGCAGGTGATCGCGGGGCGCGATCCGCGCGACTCGACCAGCGTGGATTGCGCGGTGCCGGACTATCCGGCGCTGCTGGGCATCGACCTGAAAGGCGTCAAGTTCGGCTACGCGGCGGAATACTTCGGCGTGGGCCTCAACGACGAGGTGGGCCGGGCCGTGGAGGCTGCACTGGACGTCTATCGCGCCCACGGCGCGGAGATCGTCGAGGTTCATCTGCCCCACATGAAGTACGCCATCGCCTGTTACTATCTGGTCGCCACGGCCGAGGCGTCCAGCAATCTGTCCCGTTACGACGGCGTCCACTATGGCGTGCGGGCCGAGCGCCCCAAAGACGTCATCGACCTATATTGTGCGTCGCGCCACCAAGGACTGGGCCCGGAAGTCCAACGCCGGATCATGCTGGGCACCTTCGCCCTGTCCAGCGGCTATTACGACGCCTACTACCTCAAGGCCCTCAAGGTCCGCACGTTACTGGCCCGCGACTTCGCCGCCGCTTTCGAGAAGGTCGACGTGATTGCCTCGCCTGTGTCACCTGGCACGGCGTTCCGGCTTGGCGAGAAAACCGCCGACCCGTTGGCCATGTACCTGGCGGACATCTACACGGTATCGGCCAACCTGGCCGGCATCGCCGCCCTGAGCCTTCCGTGTGGCTTCGACTCCCGCGGCCTGCCCATCGGGCTGCAACTGATGGCCCCCCATTTCGCCGAAGAGCGTCTGCTGGCCATCGGCCACCAGTTCCAGCGCCTCACCGACCACCACACCCGTCGCCCACCGCTGGGGTAGCGATCCTCCGTCAGCTTTCGGCGATCAGGGCATAATGGGGGGGGACAGTCACCTATTTCTGATCCTGCTTGAGGCCCGCTTCTTCCAAGATCGGCCTTCCCTTAAGATCGGTCTTCGTTTCTTGGGTCGGGCGACGGGCTAACCCAGGTGAGCAGCGTTTCATCGTACCACATGCTGCGTTTCCAACCGACCACCTCGATAACCATCAAGTCGGCTTTCATGTTGCGCTCGGCGCTGAACAGGCGGGCCAACTCGCCGGCCGTCACGCCGTGCATGACGGGAATCCGGTGGTAGGCCGTGATCCGTCGTGCCTACCCGGATACCTCCTACCGCCCGGTCCGGCGCTGCCGCTGCCTTTGTCGCTTGGTTTCCTGATCGGACCGGTCCTCGCGAATCCCGCGGCGGACTGCCGCCTCCTTCGCCCCCGCTTTGCCCTTCTTGACACCCTTTTGCCACCGGCTGCGCGCCGCCGTCGCTTTCCTGGTATCCTTTGCCATTTTGAAATCCTTTCCGTCTGCGCCGTACGCCCGCATGGGCGCAAGCATGATCACACCCGCCCGGCGGCTGGCGCCCCGGGGGCGTCATGGTGACGCTTAAGCCACCCGACCAAGGCGCGGACGCTCGCGGTGGCCAGACCGATACACGTATCGCCAGCGCCGTAGTAGAGATTGATGGTGTCGTTGTCGGGCCCCACCGTGAATCCGCACGGAAACACGACGTTCCCGACATCGCCCTCGCGCTCGTACAGCGCCTCGGGCGCAAACACCCACGAGTCACCCCGCAGCAGGCAGCGCTCCGGCGCTTCGCGGTCGAACAGCGCCAATCCAAGCCGGTAGACGCAGCCGGCCGCGGTCTGCCGCACCCCGTGGTAGATCATCAGCCAGCCCTCCGGCGTTTCGATGGGCGGCGGCGACAGCCCGATCTTGTTCGCATCCCACCAGGCCCCGCGGCGTGCCGCCAGGATCAGGCGATGATTGCCCCAGTGCCGCAGGTCAGGGGAGTACGACATCCACATGTGGGCACCGAGCGGTGACATCGGACGATGCACCAGGGCCCAGTATCCTTGGATTCGACAGGGAAATAACGCCGCGTCCTTGTCTTCGGGCATCATGATGCTTCCGTAGCGCTCGAAACGCACGAAGTCCTTCGTGGTCGCCAGCGACACGCCGGGACCGGCACGGGAGTAGGCCGTGTAGGCGATCACATACCGCTCCAGCTCCGAGATATACGTAATGCGCGGATCCTCGAGGCCCCACGCTTCCTCGGGATGATCCACGGCCGGCAGCAGCGTGGGCGCCGCATCGATGGCCCACCCGTCGACGCCGTTGGCCGAGCGCGCCGCGCAGAGGTGCGAGAGTCCGCGGCGATCCTCGACCCGGCACAGCAGCAGCGTGGTGCCGTCCGGCAAGCGCGCCGCGCCCGGATTGAAGACCGTGTTGACCGCGTACGGCCACTGCGCCGCGGTCAGAATCGGGTTCTGGGGATGACGCTCGAACAACGCCGCGCACGGATTATCCGACATGATTCTCCCGTTCCGTCTTGGTGGGCGTCTCTGGAGACGCGCTCGAACCGTTGGACAAAACGATGGCCTGCTCCGCCAGGCGCATCTCCGCGACTGCCACCAGGTAAGCCAGGGTCGATTCGGCGCCTTGGTTGGCGTTCACCTGGTCGGGGTGCAGACCGTCGTGACACGCTCCGGTACGGAGGTCGCACAACGGTAACCCCAGATCGTTGCGGCCCAGAAACCATTCGAAAGCGCGCTCGGCCTCCATGTGCCAGCGCGGGTCGCCGGTGATCCGCAGCGCCGTGAGGCAGGCGGAAACCGACACCCCGGCTTCGAGCGGTTGCTGATCGAACCGGGCGCGTTCGCGACCGCGTACGTAAAACCCGTTCGAACCAATGGGCACGAAGTGCTCGGTCTCGGCGCGTTGCACCTGGACGAGCCATTCGAGCATCGCCAAGCCGATCTCGGTGTAATGACCATCCCCCCACGACTCGCCGGCCACCAGCAGCGCCTGTGGGATTCTCGCGTTGCCATACGTCAGCGAGTCCTCGAGCCACGTCCAGTCATCCCTCCGCGTCTCTTGGAACCGGCTGACCAGCCGGTCGGCGAGTTGCTTGCCGGCGACCTCGGCCGCGCGATCTCCCGAGAGCCAGCGCAGGTAGTCGTGGATTCCAAGGAGCGTGTACGCCCACGCGCGCGGTGATTTGAGTTGCACGGCGGCGGGGAGGGCGGCGTTGAACAGGTTGACGGCCAGCCCGCGCAATCCCGCCCGATGCGAGCGACCCGCCAGTTTCCCCAGCCCCCACAAGGCGCGACCATGGCAGTCTTCCGATCCGGTCTCGGTGACCCACTGGCGCGGTTCGTACGCCAGCAGGTTCCGGAAACGTCCCGTGCTCGCGTCGAAGGCATACGCGAGAAACGCCAGGTACCGCGTGGCCAGATCTTCGATCTCGTCCGGGGGGAGCTCGTCCAGATCGTCGAGCAGCGCCATCAAGACCAGCGCTCGCGCGTTATCGTCCGTCGTGTGCCCTTCGCGATAGTTGGGTACTGCAAAACGGGCGTGTTGCAGAATGCCGGTCCCATCGGTCAGGCGCTTCAAGTGCTGCAACCGGATCTCGGGCAACCGGTCGTTCAGGTGCGGATGCGCCGCATAGGCACGGGCCAGACACGGGTGTTGGGCGCGTTGCTCACACGCGCGCGCAAAGGAATCCAGGTACGCGCGGGCGACGTGGGGCCAGATCATCTCCCGGGCGAACACGTACGCCCGCTTGCGCATCGCGTTCCTTTCCGCGTCGTGTTCCAGCAGACCGTTCACCGCTTCCGCGATCGCGGCCGGATTGTTGAACGGCACGAGCACGCCGCGCCCGTCCGCCAGCAGTTCCTGGGCATACCAGTAAGGCGTCGAGACCACCGCCTTGCCGGCGCCGACCGCCCACGCCAGGGTGCCCGACGTGATCTGTGCTTCGTGCAGGTACGGGGAGACGTAAATGTCGGCCGCGCCCAGAAACTCCATCAGCTCCTGGTGGTCCACGAAACGATTGTGGAAGATGACCTGCTCCTTGACGCCGAGGTCCCGGGCCAGCCGGCGCAGGCTCATGCGGTAGGTCTCGCCCTGCTGCTCACGTACGTGGGGATGAGTCACCCCCACCACCAGATACACCACATTCGGGAAGCGCGCGACGATGGCGGGCAACGCGCTAATGACGCTCTCCAGGCCCTTGCCCGGGGCGAGAAAGCCGAAGGTCATCAGCACCGACTTGCCCGGCACCTCGAACTGCTCTTTGTAAAAGCTGGGATCGACGAAGGCGAAATCGGGGATGCCGTGTGGGATAAAGTCGATCTTCTCCGCCGGCACCCGGTACACTTCGCGGAGGAACTCCGCGCCGCGATGACTCATCACCACCACGCGGTCCGAAAGTCGCCCGACGTGCTCGAGCACCTTGCGCTGCTCGGGGGACGGTTCGCGCAAGACCGTGTGCAGCGTGGTCACCACGCGGACGCGCAGCTCGGCGAGCACCGTCAGGACGTGACTGCCGGCCGGGCCGCCGTAAATGCCGTACTCATGTTGCAGGCTGACGACGTCGACCCGGTTGTTGAGAAACTGCGCCGCGCGGCGATAGCAGGCCAGGTCGTTCTGCTCGACCGTGAAGCGGACGGGAGGCGGGTAGTCGTAGCGCTCGGAGCGATCGTTCATGGCGACCGCCAGGCATTCGATCGCATGACCGGCCAGCGCGGCGCACAGATCGGTCGTAAACGTAGCAATGCCACATTCTCTCGGCAAGTAGTTGCCGACGAACGCGATGCGACTGCGCGTTTCCGCGCGCGGGCTCGACCGCGTTGGTCCGCGGTCGGTCGGCTCTTTTCCGAGGGCGGAATCGCCGACCGACGCCGTTTCCTGCGGTCGCAGTGCGGCTCCGCCGTTGGACTTTTGCTGCGGCATCATCCGGTCTCCGCATTCATCCACGCCACGTTAACCAACTCCACGCGCGGCGGGCCGCGCGCGGCACGCTCGCGATCCAACGCGCCCGGCTCAATCCTTTTGCTTCTCGCCGGCTTTCTTCAGGCCGCGGTCCTTCAGCCACTTGTGCAGCGCTTCGCCGACGCCGTCGGACAGGTTTTTCGCGCCACTTGACGACGTCGCCTTGGAGCGGCCGATCAGATTGGCCTCCGCGACGATGTTCCCACTTTGCACATCGATCAACTTCGTGCGCACGACCACTTCCTGCAGCGGGCCGATCGCCGTGTCGACCGTGCCGCCGGTTTCATAGTGGATGATCTCGCCGGACAACTTGAGCCCCGGCTCCCCTTCGGGTTTCAGGCCACTCTTCTCGGCCGCAGCCGCGAGGTCCGTTCGGATCATGGCCGGCATGTCCGCAGGCGTCTGCAAGCCCGGCGAAACGGAGATCGGCTCGACGCGCAGGCTCCTGTATTTCGTGAGGTCCCGAGCCATGCCTATATCCACCACCTTCCCGGAAGCACCCCTGGCCGTCCCCATTCCCTCCGAGATGAGGCGTCCCATGCACCCGAGGCACAAGAGGCTCAGCGCGACCGCCGTCAACGTCATCGTTAGAGCTTTGGTCACTGTTCGTCTCCTTATCCCCGCTCCAGGTCTGGGCGGGGTAGAACCAATCGGAACACGTCAACCGCATAAGACATATCCACTTTTAGTGCGCTTCGCCGCGCCGCTGCGCCCTGCCACAGCCGACGGCACTTGCGTTACGCTCCGGACTATTCGCCGGCCTGGGTCGCCAAGTAGTTCTCGAGCCCCATCTGGATGATCACAATGAGCAAAACCGATCCCAGCCCACCGCTCGGGTCGGAACCCCAGTCTCTGCGGTGAGGCCACGTTTGATGCGGCAAGAACCAGAGCCGACGGGGGTGGCTTAACCACCGCGCCGGAAGCCCCAATTGTACTCGTCCAGGAGTAGGCCGAGCGCCATGCAGAACAGCCCCCAAATGACGGGATTCGGGATGACTGTTGCCCCGATACCCCCCAAGAAGAGGATTATGGCCGCCATCACGTAGAAGACCCTTCCAATAGTCATGCGTAGGCTCCTTCTCTGGAAGAACGGTACGCGTTCACGGGTTGGGAGACCGTGCCGGCGAGCTTTGTGGTCTGTTCCTGCAACTGCAACTCTCCCGGCATTGGTGATCACAAGCGTCCCAAGAGCAGCAGGATGACCACAATGAACAGAACTATACCCAGCCCGCCGGTCGGGTAGTAACCCCAGTTTCGGCTGTGGGGCCACCTGGGCAGCGCACCCACAAGCATCAGAAGCAGGATGATGATCAAGATAGTAGAAAGCACTACAGATCTCCTTTCAAAATACGGCCGAACGCGAAGAGTGGTTTCATCTGTCGTTTCACTTGCCGGTAAGCTCCGTGGTCTTGTCCTTCACCTTCCCGGCATCCTCTTTCACTTTGTCCGGGTCCACCGTCAGGTTCATCTGAACCTTGTTACTCCCTGCGTCGCCGCTGTGGCTCGACAGGGAAAACCAGCCCCTATAAAACCCTACCACGACCACGCAGAGCGTCAGCACAACCAACACCGTCATTAATGTCCTCTTCATGGCTTACTCCTCCCTTGTAGACGTTGTTCTTCTCCGATGGCTTTTTCCTGCAATTCACTGTTGGGCTTTTCCTTCGACTCCGCCTTGGGTGCTCCAGGTTCAGGCTCGCCTCTTTTCACCTTCGGCTCCCGCTTGAACAGCTAGGGTTTGCGGACAGCCTTTTTTTTCGGCTTGGGCTTGACCTCGGGATCCGGTGGGGGAGCCTGGGGTGTCTTCGGCGGAGCTTGGTCCTTACCTAGCTCATCGGCCGGCTTCGCCAAGATCGGAGACCTGGGGAATTTCACTCTAGCCGGCTCGGATTCCTTGGAAGGCCTTTCGGCCGACCTATCCGCCTCTTTGGTTTCCAGCTTCTGCCGTTCCTCGCGGAATCTCCGGACCTCTTGCCCACGCTGCGCGAGCGTTTGTCTTTCTTCCTTGTCCACAGGCTGGTATCGTATCGGACTGTCTTTGCGCTTTGCCAGTTGGTCAAGCGATGTCGCCACCAGGAGGCTCCTCTCTTTTGACGTCCCCGCGCTCGTGCTGAGTCCTATCAGAGCCGCCAGTGTCCGCGGCGGTCGGGCGTCCTCGTGGTCGCGGCGGTGCTGAAACTTCGCTTCTACCTGGTGCTCCCATTCAGGGTCCTGCCGATGCTGCCATTGGTCGTGAGCGAAAATGGGATCGTAGCCGTACCGTCTGGAGGAGACCAAAAACCACGGGTAAATCCCTGAGTCGGAGTAGCTCGTGGCATAGTAGTCACCGAAGTAATAGTGGCGGTAGTGCGGCCGCAGGAAGAGATGGTCGGTGAACACGGCCAGATCGATCACCGTCGCAGGCGAGTAGTAAAAGCCCGGTCGCGTGCGGGCACGCGCATCGAAATACACCGGTGCAAACAGAACACCGCGACGGCTGACGGAGTAATCCCAGTAGCCATCCACGAAGACGTAGCCGCGAGGTGTCCAGACGTAATGGTCAGGGACCCAAACCCAATCCCGATGTACGGTGTCCCAGTAACCGGGGCGCCAAGCGTAGCGGCCATGATACCAGACCCAAGACCCTGGTATCCAACTGTGGTCTGCCGAAGGCGGGGCAATGTTGGGCCCGGCTTCGACCGTCTCAGGCGGCTCGGGCAGGTAGTCGATCTCGCTCACCCGGGCATCGGCCCAGTACCCGGAAGTCCACTGAAAGCCTTGCTCGGACCTGCCCCAATACCCGGATACGTACTGGCGACCAGGCGGCAGGGCGCGCCAAATGCCGCTGACCCAAAAGAAATCATTCCGCTCATCATCCCAGGCCCAGTACCCGGGAATCCACGTGACGTTGATCCCTTCCGGTCTCTGTTCAGGCGGCATTTCCTCGATTGGATCCGGCGGCGCTGCCGTCACCACGATGTCTGGCTCGGGATCGAAAATGACGGTTTCAGCAAATGCTTCATGCACCGGCCCGCGCGTGAGCACCTGCACCCCTTCCTCGACATCGGTTTGGTCCGGTTGTGCTGCAACAGCCTTGTCCAGGCCAAAGGCCGCGCCAAAGCCCACCAGTGCCGTGACCATGCACAGCTTGGAAACATGACATACGTTCATGAGCTTTCTCCTTTCAGAGGACCTTGCCCCATTTCTGATTCAGACTTTGCCAGCTCGCCGGGTAGCGGCCGGGCGAGGCCTTGTCGCTCCAATGGGAACACGTCGATTGGGACAAGAACTGGCTCATCGCTTGATCTCGATGACTTGTTTGTTCTTGTCCCAGAAGCTTTCGTGGCAGCTTATCCTGCTCCCGCCGAGCAGCCACACGATGAGAATAACCGCCAGAATTGCGCCGATGATGCCGAGCCAGGTCCTGTTCATGTTCGTTCTCCTTCATTCAACGTACTCTAACTTCACCGTTGTCCAGCACTCTGCCGAGCTTGGCCTGCGTCGGACCGGTGGACGACACACACTCCATCTCGGGCGGTACCTGCCGGACTTTGGGCTAGGGCCTTCTCGGACGGACGAGGTCGTCCTCCGGACGGACGACCGCGCGGCGCGCCACTGTTGGGAGCTGCGCTACGGCTGCTTCTTGAGCGTCAAGGTCGCATCGGTGCCCTTGATGCCTTTCACCATCTGGATCGTCTGGTCATCGAGCCGCCGGACGTCGTAGCCGTAGCTCCGGCCCTGCTTGTCGACGAAGGTGAGGTAGCCCTTGTCGTTGTACTTCCAGGTGCCGAGGGACTGCACCACCTTCCCGTCGTAGTTGAGCTCGGCCGTGTAGCTTCCGTCCTGCTGCAGGCGGAGGTCCACACTGACGAGCTTGCCGGACTGGTCGGTCGGCCGGAGCAGCTTGAACTGATCGCGGGCCATCTCGGGCCGCAATTCGCTGCCGGTCCAGCGGCCGGCGAGGGTGGCGCAGCCGGACAAGCCGACCACGGCACCCAGACACAGCAACCCACCGAGAACCCGCCGCCAACCAACTCTGCGAGTGACGTTCATGAGGTCTCTCCTTTTCATGTGCATGCTTGTGTTTCAAGAGCGGACAGGGCGAGGCGCGGCGGTTTGCGGCTCGCCCTGCCCGCTATGCTCAGATCCCCGGCCGTCGGCCCTGGATAACGCGGACCAGTACGACGACGAGCGCCACCACCAACAGGACGTGGATGATCCCGCTCATCGTGTACGACGTGATCATTCCGAGCAACCACATCAACACGAGTATGACTGCCAGAGTCCAGAGCATCGTAACGTTCCTTTTGGTAAGTGAAACTACGGACTAACAACCTTCACCTTGAATTCCACCGAGGTCGGCTCCCCAGTTGCCGGTGTCCCCTTCACATAGACACCATACTCACCGATGGCCGCATCCTTGCTCGCCGAAATCTGGACCTGCACATCCGGTGTGTCGCTCGCTTTGACCAGAACATGGGTCGGGGCGACACTGATACCCTTGACCGGCTGGATTTCCAGCGTCACGTCCCGCTTGAAGGACTCGCCCCTATGCAGTGAGACGGTCACGGTTTGGCGGTCGCCCTGTTTGACCTCCGTGACAAAGTTCGGGACGGCGATCTTGAATCCCTCGCCCTGGGACATGCCCCCGCCTTTGGGGCTCAGACAGCCGAAGACGGCCGTCAAAGTCAGCGTCATCACGGTCGTAATTGCACTCTTCATCTCGTTTTCCTTTCAAAAAATGGACCTTGTTCAGGAACCGTAGCCACCGGTTGCGTGGCGGCGCCGTCATTTAGCGCTGACGTTGATCTTGAACTCCGTTTCCGTGAGCTCCCCCTTGTCCGGAGTGCCCTTCACGAGGATCTTGTGCTCGCCGATGGCAGCATCCTTGGCTACGGTGATCTTCAACTGCACGTCGCCTTTATCGCCCGGCTGCACCGTGGTGCTGCTGGGCTCGACTTGCACACCGGCGGGCGCTTTCATTTCCAGTTTGACCGGCTGCTTGAATCCGGCGCCGCGTTCCAGCACCACCCGCACCGTCTGAACCTCGCCCTGCTTGACGCCCGTAGCCAGGGTCGGGACGACGATCCGAAACGTGTCGTTCCCGGCTCGGCCGCCCTTTTCGCTGCTCTTGCTGCAACCCGTGAGGGCTACCGCCGCCATTAACGCTCCCGCGAATACCTTGTTCATCTTCATGCTCCTTTGAATAAGATGACCTCGACTTCGTCGTTCGTCAATTTTCTCCATCTCTCGCAGACCTGGCTGCTGAACGGCCTGCACGGTCCTTTGACTTAATGCCAACCCATAAGTTGTCTCCTTTTGAATACGACGTCGCGCCGGGCCGTCAAATCACGGCTTCCTCGACGTCCGGTTCGTCCTCCGTATCCACCGAGCGTTGCTGCGCGGCGTCCCTGGGAACCCCACTCGATGTTGCCCCTCGACTATCACTCGGGTGCAACCCGGACTAGTCTGCCGACCAACGTCTACAACGCGGGTCGCGAGCCGATCCCATCCTGCAGGACAGAGACCGTAACACTCCGCGGGGCCACCTGTCCCAGCGTCACCAACCCACGGTCTGGGTCTTCGGTTCGGCGTCATCGGGTTCCTTCCGTCAGCGGCAAGACGCCGGCCATCTCTCCGATGACATTGACCAGTTCACAGCCTGACGGAATGACGATCTTGGCATTGTGGCTCAGTGCCTTCTCGAGGGCCTCCAGCTTCCTCAGAAGCTGCGCGTTTCCAACGAAGTAGGTGTTCGCGGCTTCGTTGACAAGTCTTATTGCCTGGGCCTCGCCCTCTGCCGCAAGAATCTTGGCCTGTCTGATACCTTCGGCCTTCTTGATCTCGGCCCTCTTTTCCCCGTCCGCTTGCCTCTCGACCGCGTTGGCAAAATCCAAGGCAGCTACCTTTTCGTTTTCCGCCTTGACGACCTTGTTCATCGTCTCCTGGACATCCTCGGGAGGGTCGATCTCCTTCAACTCGGTCCTGACGATCGCCATTCCCCAGTTAATGGTTTCCTTGCTTAACGTCATAAGAAGCGCGCCGTTGATGTTGTCTCGCTCGCTGTTTGCGGATTTCAGCGTCAGCGTGCCAATGATGTTGCGCAGAGTCGTGCGAGCGAGACTCACAACCTGACTTTGATAGTTGTTGACATTGTACTGAGAGCTCTTGACGCTCGCCTCGTCGTCCTTCACCCTGAAGTAGACCTGCGCGTCCACCCTTGCGTTGAGATTGTCGTTCGTAATGATCTCTTGCGGTTGGGCGTCCACCATCTGCTCCGTCGTATTGATCTGAATCATTCTGTCAACAAAAGGAATGATCCAATTGAAACCCGGGTTGGCAAAGCGCCTGTACTTGCCGAGTCTCTCCACGAGTCCCTTGTGTGTGGGACGAACAATCCTAACGCCCATGAGAAAGACGATTACGGGAGCCGCAACCACGAAGAACGGAACGTACACGATCGGATCCATAGGATCCTCCTTTCCAAATGAGTCAGTCAGTCGCTCGCATGGCACCAGCATGGGATTCGAGCCTCACAGCCTGTGTGCCTCACGCGGAGGCCATTTCAGGTACTGGTAAGGGAAACGCGCCGTCGTCGCGGCGAGCGTTCCCCCGCCCCGTGATCACCGTTCGACTTGTCGCTCGCGCGTGGTCAGGACCAGATTGCAGATCATCGGATGATCCGCCAACTGACCCGCGGCGAGGCGCATCAGATCGCCCTTGAGTTCCTCAAGGTGTCCCATCAGTAATCCGGACGAGGCCTTCCGGAGCACACCGAGAATGCGAGGGGGCGAGAAGATCACCAAACGATCGATCTCGTGTTCTTCAATCTTCCCCCGCAGCCACTCCACGATCTGATGCGCGAACCGTCGCTCCGACTCCTCGATGTCGTGCGTCATGCCGTCTCCGGTCTTTGGCCGCGCGTGTTCCTGCTCGGGCAACGTGTTGTCCAACGCACCAAGCTCATCAACGTGCCGCGTGCCTTGCCGAGTCAGGCGACAGCACAAGAGCCGACAGTGCTCGGCGTCCGCCAAGGCAAACCAGGCGTGGTTGCGTTGTTCGACGTTGGTGTCACGCATCGGGGTCCTCCGGCCGGCCACCGGCGACGATCCGTTCCCATACTTCCCCACGGTGGACGGGAACATCTTCCTTGACCTCGAAGCCCAGTTTGACCCGGCCGGGTCCGATTTTGATCACCGTAACCTTGAGCGGATGCTCAAGGCAGTTGTGATCCCCGATCACCACGGATTCCTGGCGCTTCCTCGACAAGATCAGCATGGCAGAACCTCCGTTTTCATGACAGATTCCTCGTTACAGTCCCATTCCAGGTGTCCGCGGGAATGCTGCGGGCAAGCAGGTACACGTGCACCACGGTCACCGACTTGGGGATGAGGCCCGTTCTCTGCTCCTCAAAAACGCTGGCCGCCCGGGCGATCTGCTGGGCCATGCTGGAATTGGGTTTATCCATCGGATTCATCCCTGGTGGTTACGAACGTCCCACGCCACCGCGAGAGAAAACAACCGACGTGCCCGAACACCCAAAGGTATTCACGCACGCCGGTTTACTCTTCAACGAGCCCCCCGCTGCGGCGGGTTGCCCTTCATCCAGTCACCCGACGACTCGAACTCAAATCCTCATCGGAGCCGACCTAAGATTCACGACGGCTCCGCTACTTACCTCTAATATACGACGCGGAACGGGCAAAGCAAGTAGTCTTTTTTTCCCCCCCGCGCTGGGTAACATAGTCCCCAGATGGCCCGGGAATCGAGGACTCCGGCGTTGTCGCCCCTATTCCGCGAAACCAAGAAGAAATAGACCCCATCGGCGTGCTCGATGAGGAAGAGCCGGCGGAGACCGCGCACGCCGAATTCCGCGTGCCAAGTCGCGTGTTGCATCGGGCCGCTTAGAGTGTCCGCTACGAAGGGCACTGGCCCGTAGGCAGGAACAGTCGTCAGCTTACTTACTCGGGCGCATGTGATAGTAGAAACGCTCGACCTGCCTCGCGACTCCGACGCAGATTGCTTCGATACGAAAGATTGCTCACCAGCGTCGTCAGGGACTTGCGCCTTTGCCAGAAGCTGCCCCACACGCGGCGCAAGATGTTCCACGGGGAGTAGAAAGTCCCGTCGCAGGTCTCCATCTCCCTGAGGATGTCCGCGCAGGAGAAATGCCGGTAACGGGCCACGGGAAACGTCAGCGTGTAATACTTCCAGTCTTCCGGAAACCTGTTGGCCGTGATGCAGCCCTGGGATTCCATCTGGTCCCACAGCCGCGTGCCCGGCAGCGGCGTGAGAAACAGCGTGTTGAGAACGTCCACGCCATAGCGAATGGCCGCCTCCGCGATCCGCCGGCCGATGCCCGGTTCATCCGCGTCCAGGCCCATGATGAACGAAGCCGCCACCAGGATCTTGTGCCGCTGGATGCGCCGGACGGAGGCCGCGAAATCGCGG
>JBGPAW010000013.1:0-22520 GCA_041480905.1 Phycisphaerae bacterium | reverse complement strand
GTCGCGGAACTGGCCCGCCGCGGGTTGCGGGCCGAATTCGTGCCGACCGGACAGACCGGAGTCATGATCCGCGGCTCGGGCGTGGTCGTCGACGCCGTGGCGGCGGACTTTGTTTCCGGCGCAGTGGAGCAGGCCGTGCTGGAACACGCCGATGCCGACTATATCGTGGTCGAGGGGCAGGGTGGGCTGTTGCACCCCAGCTTCTCCGCCGTCACGCTGGGGTTGCTGCACGGCGTGGTGCCCGATCGGATGATTCTGTGTCATGCGCCCGGCCGGCGGTACATGCGGCATACCGACATCCCCATCCCGCCGCTGGATGAGGTCATCCGGCTGCACGAGGCGATCCTCGGGCCGATTCACCCCTCGAAAGTGGTGGGGGTCGCCCTAAACTGCTACGGTATGGACGAAGAAGCCTACCGGGAGGCGCTCACCCAGGTGCAGGTGCTGACTGGCTTGCCGGTCACCGATCCCGTGCGCGGCGGCGTGGCGGAGTTGGCGGAGGCGGTGTGCGACCTCTAGGGGACACCAGGGCGCGTGGACCCTCGGCACGGTCAGTCAGGTAACTGGCTCGCGAGGAGGCTCGCCCTCCCAGAACCCAGGAGGCTCGTGCCGAGGGGGAGCGCCGCGAAACGGCGCGCGGGGCAAAAGGCGGCGCCCCGCGACCGCACCGGTTAATTCACCACGTAAACTCCTCTCAGAAAAAGCGTTGTGGTCCTGCTCGACCCTATTGAAAGGGGCCCGGCGAACCCATAAAATCCTCCCCCAACATGGAGGACGGTTGACGGAACATCCCGGATTGCAGTACAGGTAGAGGTTGTGTCCGCCTACTTTGGCAACATTTACGCCACGCTCCGCACCATCCTGATCGGGATGCGGATCACCCTGAAATACTGTTTTGGCAAGACCATCACCGTGCAGTATCCCGACGTGGCCCCGACGCTGCAGCCGCGGTTCCGCGGGTTCCACTGGTTCGAGATCGAAAAGTGCATCGCGTGTGATGCGTGCGCCAGGGCGTGCCCGGTGGACTGCATCTACATCGAGAAGACCGGGGCGCGGAAGATCGACAAGGAGAGCGGCATCGCCGTGGGGGGGGCCATGACCCGCTACGCGATTGATTATGCCAAGTGCATGTTGTGCGCTTTGTGCGTCCCGCCCTGCCCGACGGATTGTATCCACATGGGCAACCTGCACGACCTGTCCGGATACGACCGAGAGAGCATGATCGTGGAGTTCACCGAACTGGCCAAGCAGGGTTTGCAGACGCCGCAGCCGCACTGGATGCGCGCGGCGAACCGGCAGATCCAACTGGGCTCCTTGCAGGATCGGCTGCCGGCGTGGGTGGAGCAGACCAAGCAGGCTTGGGAGGACCACGCGCGGACGAGGCGCGAGGTCATGCTCAACGCGTTGACGGAGCAGAAGCTCCCCGAGAAACCCAAAGCGGCCAAGGTCTCGGGGGCCGAGGCGGAAGGCGCGGTGGAGGGTAGGGCGCCGGCAGCCAAGAAGAAGGACGCCCCCGCGAAGAAAGCGGAGGAGTGATCAGGGAGAGAATCATGCTGATGGCCAACACACTGATCACAGCCGAAAATCTGGTCCCCGCGGTGTCGCGGAGCGGCACGAGCGTGCAGTTCATCATCGGAATCCTGTTGCTGGGGGGGCTGGGCTTTCTGCTGGCCTTTGGGGCTATGCTGCTCGGGCGGTTCATCCGGCCGCGGCGTCCCAACCCCGAAAAGGGGGCCATCTATGAGTGCGGCGAGCCGACCATTGGAAGCGGTTGGATCCAGTTCGACCTGCGGTTTTACGTGGTGGCGTTGGTGTTCATCGTGTTCGACGTGGAGATCGCCCTGTTCTGGCCGTGGGCCGTCGTCTTCGGCGGAGGGGGGGTGGAGGCGGCGGAACTCCCCTTGGTCAAAACAGCGGCGCTGTGGGACATGTTGTTCTTCTTCGGGGTGATCGTGGTGGGGTTTGTGTATCTGTGGCGGTTTGGATATCTGGATTGGGTGCGTTCGACAAGTTCGCAAGAGCGTAGGCCAGGGGGTGTGCTCCCGGCCGGTCTCGGCGGCGGAGCCAAAGAACCATGAGCTGGATCGAAAACCGATTCGAGGAGGGCCTGGTCATGACCACGGTGGACTGGGCCCTCAACTGGGCGCGGCAGGGGAGCATCTGGCCGGTCACGTTCGGGATCGCCTGTTGCGCGATCGAGATGATGGCCACCGGGGCGTCGCGTTTCGATTTTGACCGTTTCGGAGCCGGGGCGTTTCGCCCTTCGCCGCGGCAGGCGGACCTGATGATTGTGGCGGGGACGGTGACCTACAAGATGGCCAGCCGGGTGAAGCGTCTGTTCAACCAGATGCCTGAGCCGAAGTTCGTGATGGCCATGGGGGCGTGTACGGTGGGGGGCGGTCCTTACTTCAAGTACGGCTATCACGTGGTCAAGGGGGTGGATCTGGTGGTGCCGGTGGACATTTACGTTCCCGGTTGTCCGCCGCGGCCGGAAGCGCTGCTGGAGGGGCTGATGCGTCTGCAGGATAAGATCGCGCACCAATCCTTGGTCAAGGAGAAGGACTACGGCAGGAGCCTGCCGGTGGTGGCGTGAGCAATAGAGAATGGTCGGTTATGACCCCGGAAGAAATCTGTAAGCTGCTCAAGGAGACCTTCGGAGACGCGATTGAGGACACGGTGCTGGAAGGGCCGCATCCTTACGCCGTGGTCTCCACGGCACGGTGGCCTGAAGTGGCCCGGTTCCTGCGGGACGATCCGCGCTTGCAGTTCAACCTGCTCAACTGCATCTCCGCGATTGACTTGCTCGCGGAGAATAAGCTGGCCTGCGTGTATGACCTGACGTCGATCAGCGCCGAGGATTTGACGGAGCTGATCCGCTGGCGGCACTCGTTCGCGGTGCGGGTCGTGACGCATCGGGATGATCCGAGGATTCCGTCAGTGGCGTCGATCTGGCCGACGGCCAACTGGCACGAGCGCGAGGCCTACGACCTGATGGGGATTGTGTTCGACGGTCATCCGGACCTGCAGCGGATTCTGTGCCCGGAAGACTGGGTGGGTCATCCGCTGCGGAAAGACTACAAGTTCCCCGTCGAGTATCATGGCATCCCGGCCACGACGGAGTACGAACTCAACAGCCCGATACACTAGGGATGATCCATGCCTGAGACTGAATTCCAGTCACATCCTGACCTTCTGATCGACACCGATCGTGAGGAACAGGCCGACCTGCGCACCGAGGAGATGCTCATCAACATGGGCCCGCAGCATCCCGCGACGCACGGGGTACTGCGGATCGTGCTGCACACCGACGGTGAAATGGTGCTGGGAGCGTATCCGCAGATCGGCTACCTGCATCGCTGCGCCGAGAAGATCGGCGAGAACGTTCAGCCGTTCCAGTTCATCCCCTACACCGACCGCATGGACTACGTGGCCGGGATGAACAACAACCAGACCTTTGCCCTGGCCATTGAGAAACTGGCCGGCATCGAGGTGCCGCCGCGGGCCCAGGCCATCCGCGTGATGTTCGCCGAGTTCAACCGGATCGCCTCGCACCTGGTGTCCTTGGGCTGCTATGGTTTGGACATGGGGGCGTTTACGCCCTTCCTGTACTGCTTCCGCGAGCGGGAAATGATCCTGGACCTGTTCGAAGCGACCTGCGGAGCGCGGTTGACCTACAGCTACATCACGGTGGGGGGAGTGACCGCCGATCTGCCCGGGGGTTGGGTGGACCGGGCCCGGGAGTTCTGCGACTACTTCGAGCCCAAGATCGACGACTACAACGACCTGCTGAGCTACAACCACATCTTCATCAAGCGTACGGCCATCGTCGGAGTGATCCCGGCGAAGACGGCGCTGGCCTACGGATTGACCGGGACGTGCCTGCGCGGCAGCGGCGTGCGGTGGGACCTGCGTAAGGCCCGCCCGTACGACGGATACGAGCAATACGCCTTCGACATCCCCATCGGGCAGCCCGGTGGGCGCAACGGCGTCCCGCCCAGCGTGGTGGTGGGCGACTCGTGGAGCCGGTATTACGTGCGGATTCTGGAGATGCTCCAGTCGGTGCGGATCATCCGGCAGGTGCTGGACACCCTGCCCGCGGGGGAGGTGATCGCCAAGAAGAGCAAGAACGTCAAGCTGCCGGCGAACCAGGAGGTTTACGTGGAAGCCGAGGTGGCCCGCGGGCAGTTGGGTTTCTACGTCCAGGGTGACGGATCGGCGATTCCGGCGCGGGTGAAGGCCCGGGGTCCAAGCTTCAGCAACCTGTGCGTGGTGTCCGAGGTGTGCCGGGACTGCCTGATCGCCGACGTGCCGGCGATCGTAGGCAGCATCGACGTGGTCATGGGGGAAGTCGATCGTTGACCCTGATCCGAACCGCGACCTGCCTACCGCGGGCAGGCCGTAAGGGAGCGGCGAAATTGCGGATCGGCGGTCCGGTGCGAGAATCCTGTCTCGCACGCGCCTTGCGGGGGCGAAAAGCAACGGACGGGGAATCGGCTTAACAAAGCCCCTTTTGCCCCCCGGCGATTGCTGCTAGAATGTGACCTCCCGGCAAGGTAGGCGCGGTGATGTTCACACCGGGTGGAGTAGACTCGTGACGCAGATGTCCGTCCCTTGGAAACCGAGGGCCCCGGTCAAGTTCAACCGGCTGTCGGCTATGATCGCGGTGCTGGCGCGGGCGCTGTACAGGATTCTTCGGCCGATCGCCCCACGGATGGCGTTTCCTATTTTTCTGGCCTGTCTGGCCGCCTGCGCCGTTTTGGTTTTTGCGGTGGCGCTGCTGTTTGGCTTCGTGGACTATCGCCTGATCGAGGCGGCGACCAACGATGGGAAGCTGCTGGGTCTGGCGGGTGGACCGCTGACCGTGGACGAGATCGCCGCGGGACTGCAAGCGGCCGGGGCACCCTGGGTCAGCCTGCTGAAATACGTGCTGTGGCCGTTCCAGTACGCCATCGTGCGCGACCTCATCATCGCCTTGGGTATCTTCACGTTCGCCTGCCTCACTCCGGCGTTCGCCATCTGGTGGGAGCGGAAGGCGGCGGGTCGGATCCAATCGCGTCCCGGCCCGATGCGCGTGGGCGGGTGGCACGGTTGGGCGCAGTCGGCGGCCGACGGGATCAAGCTGCTCGCCAAGGAAGACCTCGTCCCGGACGAGGCGGATGGACCGCTGTTCCGCCTGGCTCCCTACCTGGTCTTCGTCCCCGTGATGATCGCTTACGCGGTTCTGCCCTTTGGGAGCTACTGGGTCTTGCGTTACGTGGACATCGGTTTGCTGCTGATCCTGGCCATGCTCGGCATCGAGGTCATCGGCGTGATCGTGGCCGGCTGGGCGTCGCACAGCAAATGGGCGCTGCTGGGCGGGATGCGTGAAGCCTGCCAGATGGTCTCGTACGAGATTCCGATGGGGATGGCCCTGTTGGTCCCGGTGATGTGCGTGGGCTCGCTCAGCCTGGTGGACATCGGCGACCACCAAGCGGGGGGGTGGCCCACGTGGCTGGTGTTCCGCAATCCGTTCACCTTCGGGGCGGCGCTCATCTACTTCATCGCCTCGCTGGCCAGTTGCAAGCGGGCCCCGTTCGACCTGCCCGAGGGTGAGAGCGAATTGGTGGCCGGCTTCCTGACCGAATACAGCGGTTTTCGCTGGGCGCTGTTTTTCTTCGGCGAGTACGCCGCGATGTTCGTGGTGAGCGGGCTGCTGGTGGTCCTGTTCCTCGGGGCCTGGTACAGCCCCCTCCCGGCTTCGTGGGGCGACGCCGTCTTCACGGGCCTGGGCGGCGGCGTGCTGGGTCGGGCGGTGCGGGGCTTGCTGTTCAGCGGGCCGATCTGGTTCATCATCAAGGGTTACCTGATCCTTTTTGTGCAGATTTGGCTGCGGTGGACGCTGCCGCGCATCCGCATCGATCAGGTGCTCTACGCCTGCGTGCAGGTGATGCTCCCCGCCACGATGGTGCTTCTGCTGGGTTGCACGGTGTGGGAGTTGCTCGTCCCGGAGACGTCCTGGTTGTTCACGGCGGTCAACGCGATCCTGGCGTTGATCGGCGCGGTGTTCGTGCTCAGCTTCCTGGGCGTCGCCGTCCGCAGTTGGTGGCATCGCCGACGGCTGGTTGGTTATCTGGCGGTGGACCTGCTGCCAGGCGGATAGCCCGGAGCATTCACCGCCGAGCACGCAGAGACCGCAGAGGAATCGAGCATGGAGCATGGAGATTGGAGAAAGCGGAAGCCTCGTCTGGCGGGCGCGCTGGGGGTGGTGCTTCATCTGGCGATGGGGGCAACTGCGTGGGCGGCCGATAGCGGCGTACCTCAGGCCAAGTCCGGCATGCTTGAATTCTTCTTGTTCTGTGGGTTCGCCGCGGGAGTCTTGCTCTCCGGGCTGATGATCTGCCTGGGCAAGAACGTGATCCGCATGGCTGTCTGGCTGTTCGTCCTGCTGGGTTCCGTGGCCATGCTGTACTTCTTGATGGGAGCGAATTTCCTGGGAGCGATTCAGTTCATCGTGTACGCCGGAGGCACGCTGGTGCTGATCATTTTCGGGGTGATGCTCACCAGCAAGTCGCCCTGGATTCGGCTGAACATCAAGCGGCGCGAGGTCCTGGCGGCCGCGGCGGTGGGGCTGATGCTGCTGGTCACGCTCCTGGCCGGGACGGTGATCACGCAGTGGCCCGAGGAGCTCAAGCCGACCGCACCCGGGTTCGCCGTGGGGGACATCGGCAAGGGATTGCTGACGACGTACCTGGTGCCGTTCGAGGCGGCCAGCGTGTTGCTGTTGACGGTGATGATCGGGGCGGCCTATTTGGTCCGGCAGGAAAAGTAGACCGGAGAAGCAGTAACGATGGGACTGTTGGCTCGGATCAGCTCGATCGACAGCATCCAGGAGATGGAGCAGGCCAAACAGGATCGATTTCTGGACGGCTTGGCCTGCGCGAAACAAGAGCGCTTCTTCGTCGCCTGCTACCTGCTGGGTTACGTTATCGAGATGGCGCTGAAACTGGCGTACTTTCGGCTCCGCCCCGTCGGCGTCGCGCAGAACCTTGACCGCGAACTGGCCGCCGCTCGTCAGATGTCCAGGGCGAGGGGCGTGAGAAGTCTCCACGATATGGCCTTCTGGGCGGAAAGCCTGATCGAGGAGCGCAAGAGAACAGGTCGACCGTTGGATGCGGTGTTAGCGCTCGAGTTGGCTACCCGTGCCGGACAAGTAGCCCAAGATTGGACGGAAGTTCTGCACTATCGTCGGTCCGTTCCGGCCGATGACGCCTACGTTCGCCTCCGGGCGCAAGTCAAATGGTTCCTTAGTGCCCGGCAACAGAGATTATGGAGTTAGTCGATGCCCCGGACCAAAAGACAAGCCCCGCCACCGCATTCCCATCCCGAACTCGTGCGCGAGCTGGTGGAGGAATTGAAGAAGGAGGGCGTGAGCTCTAGTCCGCAGACGCCAACCCTTTATGAAGAGGCCCAGACGTACGGTGATAGTCTGCACGTGACCGTCATCTGGAGCCGCTGGGCAGGGGTCCCGGAAGAGGAGCGGGGAGCCATCATCCTGGACGCCTATCGACAGGCCGGCGAGGAAGACAGTTATCGTCGCATCACCATGGTGCTGGGGTTGACCCCGGAAGAGGCCGAGCGGTTAAACATCCACTATTAGGGACCGTGTGGTGCCGTTGATGGCCGCCTACAGTGTTGTGGAGCCGACCGAACTGCGAAACGGACGCAAAGCATGTTGGAACATCCTTGGTCGTATTACCTGGTGATCGGGTTGATGCACTATCTGGTCGTCTCGGCCTTGCTCTTTTGCATGGGCGTGTTTGTGATGGCCACCAAACGGAACGCCATTGGAATTCTGATCGGCGTGGAACTGGTGATCAACGCGGTGAACCTGAACCTGGTGGCGTTCTCGCGTTACCACGCCGGGGGGCGGCTCGACGGCCAGATCGCCGCCCTGTTCATCATCGTGCTGGCCGCTGCCGGGGCGGCGGTGGGCGTGGCCCTGGCCATGAATTACTACAAGAACCACGCCTCGATCGACGTGGACCGGGGCATGGAGTTGCAAGGGTAGCTCGGAGAATAAGCCACAGAGGACACAGAGTGCACAGAGGGAATTCGGAATGGAGAATGGAGAAACCGAAGGCGCGAGCACCGCAGGGCCGCAGCACGGTTGGTGTTTTCCTTGTTCTCAATCCTTCAATCTCCGTGCCCTCTGTGATCTCTATGGCTTAGATTAAGCATATGAGCTTCTACGAAACGTGCCTGGCTCTCGGCGTCTTTGTTCCGCTGGTGACCTTCGCCCTGTTGGTCTTTTTCGGCTACCGGCTGGGCAAGCCGTGGTCCGGCTGGGTCGCCGTCGCCGGTATGGGCGTCAGCCTGGTGCTGGCGACGATCACCCTGGTCGGGTGGATGGGCGAGATCAAGTCGGGACATGCCGCGGAGCTCACCGCCCACGCCGCCCGTTTCCACTGGATTGACCTGGGCGACATCCCCGTCGATGTCGGCGTCAAGCTCGACTCCCTCACCGTGATCATGTTCTTCATGGTCACCTTTGTAAGCTTTTGGATCTTCGTCTTTAGCGTCGGTTACATGGCCGGCCACTCCGACGAGATCGACGGGGTCAGCAAGTTCCACCGTTTCTTCACCTTCCTCGCGCTGTTCGGCTTCAGCATGCTCGGGCTGGTGGTCAGCAGCAGCCTGCTGTTCTTGTTCATCTTCTGGGAACTGGTCGGGCTGTGCAGCTACTTCTTGATCGGGTACTACTTCGACAAGAAGTTCGCCTCCGACGCGGCGATCAAGGCCTTCGTCACCAATCGGGTGGGTGACTTTGGTTTCATCGTTGGCCTGATGCTGGTGTTCCTCTATCTGCGAACCTTGGACCTGGATCAGGCTGCCGCCAGGTTTGCGGAGCAATACCACAGCCACACCGGCATCTTCGCCAGCCCCTACAAGCTGTTCGGGCTCAGCCTGGCCACGTTAATGGGTGTGGGGTTGTTCTGCGGAGCCGTCGGCAAGAGCGCCCAGTTCCCGCTGCAGGTGTGGTTGCCGGACGCGATGGCCGGTCCCACCCCGGTCAGCGCCCTGATCCACGCCGCGACGATGGTGGCGGCCGGCGTTTACCTCGTCGCGCGGATCTTCCGCTTGCTCACGCCGGAGGCCCAGATGGTGGTAGCGGGCATCGGCTGCATCACGCTGACGATCACCGCCTTGATCGCCATCGTGCAGACGGACATCAAGAAGGTGCTGGCCTATTCCACGCTGTCGCAGCTCGGGTACATGATTTTCGGCATGGGCGTGGGGGCCTGGATCGCCGCGTTGTTCCACCTGATGACGCACGCGTTCTTCAAGGCCATGCTCTTCCTCGGCTCCGGCCAGGTGATCGAGGGCTGCCATCACGAGCAGGACATCCGCAACATGGGCGGATTGGGCAAGAAGATGCCGGTCACGTGCTGGACTTTCTTCATCGGCGTGCTGGCGATTGCCGGGGCGGGGATTCCGTGGCTCACCGTGGGGCACACCAAGTTTGGCTTGGGCGGGTTCTTCAGTAAGGACGAGATTCTGGCCGTCGCTTACGAACGCACCTACAACTGGGACTACGCCGCGGAGCACGCGACGCATCCGAACCGCGACCGTCAGCCCTTGACACGTGGTGTCAAGGGTCAGGGAGCGGAAGGGATTAGAGATTCGGAATTACCTGAGCCGAACCCCTCTGCCGGCGGGTGGCCCACCTCTTTAGAGGTGGGGAACCTCAATCGGTCGTCATTGGTGTTCTCCGCCGCCGAGGCGACGGGCGATCCCGTCCTGCCGTCCAGTGCTCGAGCGTTGTTGGTCGCCGACCGTGAGGAGCACGGGGCCCCCAGCACGCTGGGCACAGAACTCCGCAGCCTCCACGCCTCGCCGAAAATGGTCGTCGCTGCTAAGATGCCTCGTCTGCCGAAGTGGCTGTTCTGGCTGCCGATCCTCATCGCCTACGTGACGCCGTTCTACATGATGCGGGTGTGGTGGCTGACGTTCATGGGCCAGCCGCGGAACGAGCATGTGTACCATCACGCCCATGAGATCAAGCTGATGTACGTGCCCCTGGTGGTTCTGGCCGTCGGCACGGTGTTCTGTAGCTACTTCGTTTTTCGACCGCTGCTGGCTCACGCCGCTCCGGCGGCCACCGACGCCCCCGCCATTGTTGCCCTCGACGGCGAGGCCCACCACCCAACCGACGAAATGCTCAGCCTCACGCACGTGTCGGGCAGGAACCCGCATACGGCGCTCGGTTACATCGTCGGTTTTGCGTTCCTCGTGGGGATGGGTCTGGCGTGGTTCATCTATCGCAACGGGTTCGACCGCTCGACGAAGATTCGGACCCTGCCTGTGGTCCGCTATCTGCACACGGCCCTGGAGAAGAAGTTGTACTTCGATCATCTGTACGAGGGCGTGCTCCGGCCGGCCGTGCAGATTGTCCTCGCCCAGATCTGCCGCTGGTTCGACACCTACGTGATCGATCTGCTGGCCAACCTCTCCGCGTTGATCACCGAGCGTATTTCCGCCTTTAGCGGCTGGGTGCTGGATAACCGCGGGATCGACGGCATGGTCAACGGGATCGCGGATACGGCCATCGAGATCGGCGACTTGATTCGCCGGCCTCAGACCGGTCTGATTCGCAATTACGTGCTGCTGGCCGCCGGCGGGGCGGCCGTGATCGTGTTGGGCGTTTTGCTGGTTGTGTTGTGAGCGGGTTTGCCAAGCTGGAGTGGCGGGTGGCATGCCTAAGCGCAGCGGAGCAACGCGGAGCGGAGCGCAGGCATGCTTCGCCCGTAGGAGACTTTGAAGGTACATGCCTGCGCTGCGCGGCACTGCGTGCCGCTCCGCTTAGGCATGCCACCCCTTGGTCTTGATCCGCAAGGAAAGGAACCGTGGAAAGTACAAGCTTATTAAGTTGCGTCGTGTTCCTGCCCACCATCGGCGCGGTGTTGTGCTGGTTCGCACCGAAGGAGTCGATCAAGTGGGTGGCGACCGTGGCCAGCGCGGCGGCGCTGCTGCTCTCCCTGACCCTGTTCGGCACGTTCATAGGCGGCGGCCAGGACGCGACGGCGGTGTTCGGCACAACCTATGGGAAACTGCACCACGTCTTCCGCGCTCCCTGGATCGTGGGCGACCGCTTCACCATCGAATACTTCGTGGGCATCGACGGACTGAGCTTCCCGCTGTTCATCCTGACGACGGTGATCTCGTTTCTGGCCTGCGTCGGCAGCCACAACATGACTACCGCCTGGAGCGTGAAGAAAGGCGAGCGGGCCTACTACATTCTGTTCCTGCTGCTCGAGACGGGCATGCTGGGGGTCTTCGTGGCCTTCGATTTCTTCCTCTTCTACGTGTTCTGGGAAGTCATGCTGCTGCCGATGTACTTCCTCATCGGGGTCTGGGGCGGGCCCAGGAAAGAGTACGCCGCCATCAAGTTCTTCCTCTTCACGCTGGCCGGTTCGGTGCTCATGCTGGTGGCCCTGCTGGGCATGTACTTCTACAGCGCCGACGCCGTCCATAATGCCGTCGCGCAGGGCGATCGAACCGTCGTCGTACAGCGTGTCGTGCATGGCCAAACCGTGGCGGGAGTCGAAAGCGCCTATCGCGTGCTGGAGGACGGCACCAAAGCAGTACTGACCGGCGGGACTTTCGATCTGGTCGAGTTCGCCAGGAACAAGACGATCCAGAGTTACTTCGCTTCGTCGGCGGTCCATTTTGTCTGGGACTGGTTGCCGTTTGCGCCGACCATGTTCATGCTCCTGTTCATCGGGTTCGCCATCAAGCTGCCGAGCGTCCCCTTCCACACGTGGTTGCCCGACGCCCATGTCGAGGCCCCGACGCCGATCAGCATGATCCTGGCCGGCATCCTGCTGAAGATGGGCGGATACGGCTTTCTGCGCTTGTGTTATCCGATCTTCCCTACCGCGGCGCACCATTGGGCGTACCTGTTGGCCGTGATCGGCTTGGTGAGCATCATCTACGGCGCCCTGTGCGCCATGGCCCAAACCGATTTCAAGAAACTGGTGGCGTATAGTTCCATTTCGCACATGGGCTTTGTGCTGCTGGGCATCGCGGTCATGACGCCGACCGGTTTCCAGGGCGCGATGTTCCAGATGATCGCCCACGGCGTTTCCTCACCCATGTGCTTTTATTTAGTCGGCGTGATTTACGACCGCGCCCACCACCGCGAGATCAATCGCTTCGGCGGTCTCTGGCTGACCATGCCTAAATACGGCTCGATGGCCACGCTGGGCTTCTTCGCCTCGCTCGGCCTGCCCGGATTGTGCGGTTTCATCGGTGAGATCTATGTGCTCCTGGGGACCTACGAGGCCCGCGTCAAGCCCGGGTTTGAATGGGCCGGCGTGTTTGCCATCATCGCCGCCAGCGGCGTCATCCTGACCGCCGGTTACATCCTCTGGCTGATCCAGCGCGTGTACCTGGGCAAAGCCAAGCCGGAGTACGCCCACTTCCCGGAGGCCACCTCACGGGAGATGTTCGTGCTGGCGCCGATGGGCATACTGGCCATCGTGCTGGGGGTCCTGCCCCAGCAGACCCTGTTCAACTTCATGAACGGCACGCTGAACAACATTCTGGGCTTGGCCTTGGCCGTGACCCAATAGAACGGATGGCTTCGGAAGGCTTATGAATCCCATGCTTGCCACTTTCTTCATGCCGACGGCCGAGCACCTGCGGTGGTACTCCCCGGAGTTGGCCCTGGTGGGGACGATGATCGCCATCCTGATTGCGCCGCTGGCCGTCGGGCGCAGCGCCCGCACGACGGCCCTCATCGCCGTCATCGGCTTGGCGATCGCCATCCTGTGCACGTGGAGCGTGGGCGGGATCGTGCGGGAGCGGGGCCTGAGCGGACTGGCTCCCCCCGATGCCGCCGGGATGCTCATCGCCGACAACCTTAGCGTTTTCTTCAAGCTGGTCCTCATGATTTTCGCCGCCGGCGTGTCGCTGTTGTGGTGGTACGGGTCGGCCCAGCGGGAGCACGACGCCCCGGCCTTCTTCGTCCTGTTGCTGGGCAGTGCCTTGGGTATGAGCCTGATGGTCAGCACGCTCAACCTGCTGCTGATGATCATCGCCATCGAGTTCGCCTCGCTGCCCAGCTACGCCATCGTCGCGTTTGACAAGCGGGACCGGCTCGCCGCCGAAGCGGCGCTGAAGTACGTCATCTTCGGCTCGGTCAGTTTCGCGATTCTGTGTTACGGCGTCAGCCTGCTCTACGGCGCGTATCAGACCTTGGATGTGAGCGCGATCGCCGGCGCGGTCCTGTCCGACATCAGCGCGGGCCGCAACCGGGTCATCCTGACTCTCGCTCTTTTGGGGGTGCTGTTCGGGATCGGATTCAAGATCTCGGCGGTCCCCTTTCATTTCTGGTGCCCGGATGCCTTTCAAGGTGCGCGCATCGAGGTCACCACCTGGCTGAGCGTGGTGAGCAAGGCCGCGGGGTTGATGTTGTTGTTGCGGCTGGTCCACGCCTTCGGCGTCGCCGCCGGCCCCATCGCCTACCAGACGCCGGCCACGACCGCCCTGGCCTGGGTGATCGGCATCCTGGCCATGATCACCTGCACGGTGGGCAATCTGAGCGCTTACCTGCAGACCAGCGTCAAACGCATGCTGGCCTACTCGTCCATCGCCCATGCCGGTTACATGATGATGGCCGCGACGATCTTCGTTTACACCGGCGACAACGCCACGTCGGGCGCCATCAGCGCCGTGATGTTCTATATTCTGGTCTACCTGTTTATGAACCTGGGCGCCTTCGGCGTCACGGCGATGGTGGTCTGGGCGACCGGCAGCGATTCCCTCGACGCCTTTACCGGCCTCGTCCGGCGTTCCGCCTGGCTGGCCGTGCCCATGCTGTTCTGTCTGATCTCGCTGGTGGGTTTGCCGCCTTTCGGCGGATTCGTGGCCAAGTACTGGTTGCTCTACGCTCTGGCCGATTCCGAGAGGGGCGGGGGCACGCCGCTGCACTGGATCCTGGTGATCGTGGCGGTGCTCAACACGCTGCTCAGCTTGTTCTTCTACCTGCGGATCGTGAAGCAGATGATGCTCCGCGACGACGACCGTCCGGCGGTGCACGCCCCGGTCGGCGGCGTGGCGCTGGTCAATGTCTGCGGCGTGGTGGTATTGCTCCTCGGTTTCCTGCTCATTCAGCCGGTGAAGGACCGCACCGATCGGTTTGCCCGGAACCTGTTCGTCTCGCCGCTCATTCATCGCCCCCTCGACGGACCTAAACCCGTCGATGCGCTATCTGCCCTGGACTTCTCGCGGCCTCCCGGCGCGGGCCGCACGGGACCCTGAACCATGACCGATCCCCGCATTCTGGACCTCCTCAACGATATGCTGGCGGCGATGGAGAAAAGCCCGCACCTGCGTCTGCCCGAAGCCGGCGTCTTTCTCCCCGCCGACGGCCCGGAAGAACTTGACGCCGTTCAAGGCGTCCTCGAAGAAGACCGGCGGTGCGCCGCGGCCCTGGCCGACCTCCTCTTGGAATTGGGCGGTTCGCCGGTGCCCGGTGCGCCGAACGTCTATGCCGCGCGCCTGCACTACCTCGATCTACCCTTCATGCTGCGGGAAACGTTGCGTTGCAAGAAGTCCTTACTGGCCGCCGGTGAAGCTGCCCTCGGGCAACTGACCGGTTGTCCCCCCGCTTTCCAGTTGGTGTCTAAGCTCGCCGCGGCTCATCGCGCCCACTTGGCCCTGCTCCAGAAACTCATCGTTCCGACCGGGTCTTCCGCGGCGGCACGCTCGTAATGCGCGGCGTGCCCGCGGCGCGCATACAGAAGGCCCGGTGGGGTGAACCGGGCCTTGGGGAAACCGTCCGAAAGGGGGATCGGACGGTCAATGTCAACACCGCGTCTGCAACGTTAGCTAAAGAGCCCACTCCAATACTGCCCCATTGTAACCGAAACGGCTGGAAAGGGCGAGCCTCTCAAAACGTTGGTCAAGACGCGCCTAACTCCATGATTGAGCAGCAGTTATGACGAGACGGTCCAACCGAGGGTACTGGCAGCCGGCCACGTCCGACGAAATTGAACGGCACGTTCAGCTTTACACTCCTTAATCAAGATGTTCGCCCGCCGCCGGGGAGAGCGCCCCCGTCCCGGCATCCGGGAGCACGCCGGAGAGAATTAAGAACAGCAAACTGAGAATGTAATCAAGAAGAATGGCAGATGGCTGCGCGGATATGCTCAAATTGTTTTTGTGCCTTCTTGCGAGTTACTTTGGAGCGCGGTAGTTTGTGCACTGGTGATTCATTACCAGGAGGCTCAGTATGCCCGAATTCAGATGCGTCAAATGTGACCGGACTTTCCGAATGGCGGCCCACCTGGCCCGGCATACAAATGCCACGCATGGCTCAGCGGCCAAGAAAGCCGCCGCCAGAAAAAAGCGGGGCAAGAGAAAAGCGGCGCGCCGGGCCAAAGGCTTGCGCGGGCGCATTGCCGATGCGGCCAAGTTTGCCCTGACGGATGTGTCCTTGGAACGCCTGGGCCAGTTGATCGGCGAGGCGCGCGCCGAGATCCGGCGAAGAATCTCCGAGATCCAAAAGGCGTTGTAGGCGCCGGCAAGCTCCCCGGATGAGGCTCGGCCCGTCGGGTCGGTTTAGGCTGCGCACCCTACGGCGCAGCAGCGGGCAAGGTCAGCCGGAAGCACGCGCCGCCTTCGTCGGGGCGATCGATCAGTGCAAGGTCGCCGTGGAGTAAGCGCGTCCACCGTTTGGCCAGGGCCAGCCCCAAACCGACGCCTCCCGTCCGGGAGACAACCTCCTGAGACCCGCGGCGGAACGGCTTGAACAGATCGGCGCGGTCCTGGGGCGCGATCCCCGGGCCGGTGTCGGCGACCTCAACCGCCAGCCGGTTCCCGGTGTCGATCACCCGCAGTTGGACGGCGGGAGGCAATCGGCCTTCTCCCGTGCCCGGGGGCCTCGCCGCGCGGTCCGGCACGGAGGCGTATTTGCAGGCGTTGTCGATCAAAGTGCCGAGGATTTGCATCACCAAGTGGGAATCGGTGTGCACCGCTCGGTCCCCGGTCCCGTTCATTTCGATGGCCAGGGTCATCCCGGCATTCGCACAACGGGAGGCGTAACGCTCCCGGACCGCCTCCAGCAGTTCACTGATGCGGTGGTCGTGCAACTGGGCGTGAACCGCGTCGTTTTCGACGCGCGAGAACTCCAGGACCTCGGTGACCAGTTCCGCGAGGCGTCGCGACTCCCGATTGAGCGTGTCGAGGTAGAACGATTTCTTACCCTCCGGCACTAGCCCGGCCGCGAGCATGTCCGTATAGAGTTGAAACGTGGTCAGCGGCGTGCGCAGTTCGTGCGTCACCGCGTAGGTGAACTCCTTGCGGCGCTCGGTCAACGACACCAATCGTTTCACGCCCAGGCCGATCGCCGCCAGCGCGATGACGGCCGTACCCCAGGCGATCGCCACCGTGATCCGCACCCACGACGCATTGGCCGCCGGGTGCCCGGTGGCGCGCGCCTCCGGAACGACGAGGCGGACCGGTAGAGACCCCAAGCGCGTGGCGGCTTCGCCGGAGTCGGACGAGGTGAGGACCAGTTCGAGTTGGACGTGATCAAAAAGGTCGCGCACACGCGGGGCCAGCGTTTCGGTCAATTGCTCCAAGTCCACCACCAAGCCCTGGAACACCCGGTCACTGCCGATGTCCACCCGCCGCACCAGGGCCAACTGCAGAACCGCGTCCCCAGGCAACGGCAAGCCGATGGCCGTCATCTTGTTGACGCGGACGCGAAAGTACTCTTTCTCCAGCTCCTCGGCGGGGACGGCCACCTCCCGCCCGGTTACTTTGAGGACTTGTCGCTGAGATTCGCACTCCCGCAGCGGCGGCAGGAACGCCTGCTGCAGACGGGCCGCCCGCGATTGTCGCCAGTACGAATCCTCCCCGATTTCGAAGAGGGAGCTCTCCTCGACCCCGCCCGCCGGATCGTTCGTCGAGGCGTTCCAGACCGCCGCGAGGCGTTCGGCCAGGTCGTCGGGAGTGTAGGCCCGCGCCAGGCGGTCGAGCAGGCCTTTGCGTTCGACGGCCACCGGGTCCGAGGCATCGGCTTCCACACAGGTACAGGTGAGGTGACCGGGGCGGAGCTTGTCGTCCGGCGTCCGAGTGCTCCCAGGGACGGCGGAGCGCTCCTCCACGCGCCGCCTGCAGGGGGACAGTTGCGGGGACGTCCAGCACAGCTCCTCGGTGACCTGGAAATACAAGCTGATCCACGGTTCCGTGCCCTCGGTGTGCAGGGGCGACTCGACCAACTCCGCATCCGCGGCGGTTCCATCCTCGCTGCTCGTGTAGTAATAGGCGGCGTACTCCCAGTATGGCCGGGAAGCCTCGTGAACGAGCGCCGGCCAGATCATACCGTCCATCCGTAAGCGCGCTATCTCCAGGCTCTTCCGCAAGTCGGTTTGGGCTTGGGCTTCGCGCAAAGCGGCTTGGGCTTCTTGGGTCGCGCGTTCGAGACGCAAGGAAGCGACCGTGGCCCAGGTCAGCCCGCTGAGCACCAGCAAGGCGACGGCGATGAAACCGACGATGGCGAAACGGGCTGTTCGGGCTTTTCCCAACATGGGATGACTACTCCGCCGGACTCCGCTCGTGAAGGACCACGGTCACCTCGGGACCCAGCATGTAGCCCTTGCCCCGCACGGTCACGATCCACTCGGGGTCGTCATCGGCCTGGGGGACCTGGAGCTTGCTGCGCAGGCGGGTGATGTGCATGTCGATGGCCCGGGTCTCGACGCGGCTCCCCCCGATCCCCCACACGCAGGTGAGCAACTCGTCCCGCGAGATGACCCGCCCGTGGTTGGCCGCCAGATGCGTCAGCACGCCCGCCTCCATTTCCGACAGGCCGGCACGTTGCCCGTTGCAGAACACGATCTCGCAGCGCTCGAAGTCGACGGTTCCGGTGGTCGTCTTGATCGCCTTTACCGGGGAGGGACGTTCGGGGCTGCGGCGCAGGACGGCCTCAACGCGGGCGAGCAACTCCCGGGCGGAGAACGGCTTCACCATGTAATCGTCCGCACCGCCGCGCAGACCCCGGACGCGATCCTCTTCGGCGCCGCGCGCCGTGAGAATAATGACCGGTAGCAACGGGTGGGTCTGGCGCAACTCCATCAACACCTGCAACCCATCCAGCTTCGGCAAGAGCAGGTCCAGGAGCACCAGATCGACGCCGATCCGACGGGCACAATCCAGACCCATCTCCCCATCGGTGGCCCCCACGGACTCGTAGCCGCCGGCTTCGAGCACGTCCAGCAGTCCTTGCAGAATGGCCGGTTCATCTTCGACCACGACGACTTTACGCTTGTTCACGGGCCGTCCTTTCGCCGTCCGCAGCCCAGAGCTACCGGAAGTGTATCGTCATCCGCCCCACGGAACCGGGCACAATCTGTCTCCGCTCCCTGTCCCTCCCCGGCGGCCATTATAGACCCGGCGGTCCAGTCCGGGTGTAACCGCTTCGTAACGGTCGGGCTCGACTTCCCTTGACCGCTTACCTTGAATCGGTCTTGGCTTCCGTGGGGCGGTTCACGTACACTATGCCCAAAGCCGCAACGACCCCCGCTGCGTCTGCCGCCCAGTCCCATACGGAAGGAGTCCGGTTTACCGGTCCCTGGAGCAGTTCGTCCGCGGCGCCGTAGACCAGGTAAATGATCCCCCACTGGACCAACCAGCGCGGGGTGAGCTTGATCTGCCGCGAAAGCGCTGAACGCCAGCCCAGCAATGCCAGCGTGAAGTAGGCACAAAGGTGGATGACCTTGTCGCTGTCTCTCGGCAGAGTTACACCCGGTGGGACCGGCGTGTGCATCGCCACGAACAAACCCGCCCACGCGACGATCCAGAGGATCGTCCAGCGCGTGAAGAACCTTCGACTGGCCGGGGGCGGAATGACGCTGGGTTCAGGCAAGGTTGGCGATCACCTCGGGCAGCGGGGCTTCGGCGGGCGACTCCGCGGCCCGCGTTTGGCCGAGCACCTCTTGGGCGAACAGGGCGTAGTCGCAGGCGCCGTGGCTGCGCGGCTCGTAGTCGAAAATGGTCAGCCCATGACTGGGACACTCCGCCAGCTTGATGTTGCGGCGGATGACGGTGTCATAGATTCGGGCGTTGGCCCAGGGCACGCGGGTGCCGCGGGCCTTCTCCAGGAGTTGCCGCAGATCGTCCACCACTTCGGTCGCCAACCGCGTACCCGCTTCGTGAAGACAGAGTAGGATCCCGCTGACCGTCAGGGCGGGGTTCAGGCGGTCACGCACCAGGGTGATGGTCTCAAAGAGTTTCCCCACGCCCTGCAAAGCCAAAAAGTGCGGCTGCAGCGGAACCAATACCTCCTCCGCGGCGGTCAATGCGTTGATGGTCAACAGCCCCAAGGAAGGCGGGCAGTCGATGAGCACGAAGTCGTACGCACCGTGCAGCCCAGCCAGCGCGGCTCGCAGGAGCACCTCTCGCCCCACCACACTAACCAACTCCATCTCGGCGGCGGCCAGGTCGATGTGGGAACCGATCAACCAGGTGTTCTTGCGAACTTCACGCACCACCTCGTCGGCTGGCGTACCCTCGATCAGAACTTCATAGATGGTGAGGGAGTCCTCACTAGGTTCGACGTTACAGCTCAGCGTCAAGTGAGTCTGCGGGTCCAGATCGACGAGGAGGACGCGCCGATCGGCAGCGGCCAAGGCGGCGCCCAGATTCACCGCCGTCGTGGTTTTCCCTACGCCGCCTTTCTGGTTGATGATCGCGATGGTTCGCATCGCTCCTCCAGGTCTGGTCCTGCTCCGGGATCACTTTCCCGCTTGACGCTCACCTATATGTTGGACCCTACAACCAGTCCGCGTCGATCTGTAGTGTATCCTTCTGAGCACGAGGGAGCAAGCTGCGTCGGCTCTTGGCCCTGGTTTCTATGCACTGCGGACACCCGCGCTGCCTTCGCCGCGGCTTGCGTCAGGTCAGGGCGCACGCTACCTTCTGCGGCACGCCGGGGGTATGAGCCCGCGGTCGGCGAAGACGCCGGCCGCTGCGGGAGCCCGAACATGGCTGAAATCCGACCTTTTGCGGCGATTCGTTACGATTTTCGCCCACTGCGGGGCGACCTTTCCACACGGATCGCACCGCCCTATGACGTGCTGGACCAGTCGGACAAAGAGGCGCTACTGGCCAAGAGCGACCGCAACATTGTGGCCATCGACCTGCCGCACCTTCCGCCCAAATCGTTGGGTCCGCAGGAGGTCTACGACCGATCGGCCCGGATACTGAAGGCGTGGCTCGCCGACGGCACGTTGATCCGCGAGGCTCAACCGGCCTTGTACGTGTACCACCAGGTGTTCAAGCAGGAGGGCAGAACATATACCCGCCGCAAGTTCATCGCCCGCCTGCGGCTGGTGCCCTTTTCCGAGGGCGTCGTGCTGCCGCACGAGGAGACGTTCGGGGGGCCGAAAGAGGACCGTCTGGCTCTGATGAAAGCCACCGCGTGTAACCTCTCGCCGGTGTTCGGCTTGTACAGCGACCCCCAGGACGCGGTGGGCCAAGCCTTGGCCGGCACGGTGGCGAAGCCGCAGGACGCTCACGCAATGCTGGAAGGGGTCGAGAACCGCGTCTGGATCGTGACCGATCGGGCGATTACCGAGCGTGTCAGGGCGGTCCTGGCGAACAAGCGTGTTTTCATCGCCGACGGACACCACCGCTACGCAACGGCGCTGAATTACCGTGACTACGTTGCGAACCAGTCCGGCGGCACGCTCGACCGGGAGCATCCGGTCAACTTCGTGATGATGGTTCTGGGCAGCATGGACGACCCCGGCAGTCTAATTCTTCCCTACTTCCGCGTGCTTGTGAGCCAGGGTCTGACGCTGGCCGGACTGTGCACCGCCTGGTCGGAGGGGACGGTCGCTTGTGTGGAGGCCGACGCTGACCTTGTGCTCTACGAGGGGAGCAGCGGCAGAACCCAGCCGCTGCGCTACACCAACCGGGAGGTCCTCAAGCGGCTGGCCCGGGACAAGAGCGACGCCTGGCGCGCTTTGGACTACGCTTACCTGCACCGCTTTCTGATCGACGAGTTGCTGGCCAAGAAGTCGGGCTCTAACTTCTCCATTCACTACGCCAAGTCGCGAGAGCAGACTCTGGCGATCGCCCAGGAACACCGGGGGATCGGTTTGCTGGTGCGGGCGACGCCGATGGCCCACCTGCGGGCGGTGAGCGAAGCCGGCGACTTGATGCCGCAAAAGAGTACCTACTTCTATCCCAAGCTGGCCACCGGGATCACCATCAACCCCTTGTCGTGAACCTTGGGGATCAGACGCCGATGCGACGTGCGCATGAGGGGCTTGCCGGGCGTGAGGAACGGAACCGCCGTCGACTGGCGTACCTCGCGGCGGGCGCTCTCTTGGCCGGTGCTTGGGCAGGTTGTGCGCCGGCGACGATCGACCTGACGCCCAACCTCTCGCCGCCCGCCGCCGTCCCCGCGGTGTTCGACGATCGGGACTGGGCCACCGTCCTGCGTGAGAACGTGAAGGGCGGGTTGGTGGACTACGCTCACTTGCAGGAGCACCCCGAGCCGCTCACCGACTATCTCGGACTGATCGGCCGCGTCGGTCCGCAATCCACGCCGGACTTGTTCAAGGATCCGCGGACCAGGCTCGCCTACTACCTCAACGCCTACAACGCCGGCGTGTTGGCGGCGGTTTTGCGTGAGAAGATCCCCGCGACCATGTACCCGGCCGATCGCCCGTCCCTCGATTACCGTTATGGCGTGCGGGTGGACGGTCGCCTCATGACGCTGGCGGACCTGCGCACGGCGGCCCACGAAGCGAGCGGCGGGGACGCCCGGATCGAGTTCGCGTTGTGCGGCGCGGCGGTCGGCTGCCCGGCGCTGGCCGACCAGCCGTTGCGAGCCGATACCCTGACGCGGCAGCTCGAACGGCTCGCCCGCGAGGCCCTGGACCAGCCGCGCCTGCTCCAGATCGATCACCAGAACCAAAAGCTGCTGGTCGGCCTACCCATCGCGGAGCGCCGCGAAGCTTTTCTGGCCTATGTCGGCAAGCTGACCGGTGCCCCGTCGCCGACGCTGCTGAGCGCGCTGCTACAGATGGCCGACGGCGTGCGGCGGGAATGGCTCAATACCGCGGTGGGATACAAAGAGGGCGTCATCCCCTTCGACCGCGGTCTCAACCGCTGGACGCCGAAGTAACCATCGCCCACCCCTTTCTGCATAAGCGATAGGGAATCCACGCGGGGGCAGCGTGCCACGGAAAAGCGGCTGGGCGATTGACTTGGCTCCATCGTTAGGTTATGATAATTATCGGTCGGGGCAGGTCGGGTACGGGTAGCGGCAAGTAATGGTCCCTGCGAGCACGGAGAGGGACGCACATGGCAACGCGGCGGATACTAAGAGCCTATCCCAGTAGGACCTAAAAAGCCGATATCTCCAGTGGCACTCGGAGTGTGCCGCAGGAGATCGACGGATGAAGCGGAGGAAGGTAACCCGAAAGCCTGGCCAGACCACGAGTTATGCCGACAAGTGGCGG
>JBGPAW010000012.1:0-23183 GCA_041480905.1 Phycisphaerae bacterium | reverse complement strand
CGTCATTCCGGGGCTGGCGGCGGTCCTGCTGGGTTTCGGCGTGTTCCACGTCGTCACCAGTCGGCAGGTTTGGACCAAGGACCGACCGCCGGTGGACCCACCGAGCACGCCCTTTCCCCAGACGGTGGCGGGCGCGGGGATGGTCGAGGCCCAGACGGAGAACATCGCCGTGGGGTCGCCCGTGGGGGGGGTGGCGGTGGAAGTGTTCATCGAGGTGGGGCAGCGGGTGGGTGCCGGCGAGGCCTTGTTCCGGTTGGACGACCGCCAGCTTCAGGCCGAGTTGAAGGTCCAGGAGGCGGCATTGGATCGGGCCCAGGCCGAACTGGCCCGGCTGGAAAACCAGCCGCGAAAAGAAGAGCTTCCCATCAAGGAAGCATCGCTCCATGAGGCGGAGGCCAATTTCGCCAGCCAACAGTATGAATACCGCCGGATTCAGACCCTGTACGGCAGCGGCGCCGCTGAGGAGGCGGAACTCCAGCGCCGCGAACAGGCCTTCCGCGCGGCGGAAGCCCAACTGGCCCGCGCCCGGGCGGAACTGGAGTTGACTCAGGCCGGTTCCTGGGAATTCGACCGATCCTTGGCCCGGACGGCCGTGGCTCAGGCCGAAGCGCATGTCGAGCAAGTGCGGACCGAGTTGGGGCGTCTGGTGGTACGGGCATTGGTCGACGGCGAGGTCCTGCAGGTCAACGTTCTCCCCGGCGAATTCGTGGGAGCGCCGGCCGGACAACCGCTGATCGTGTTGGGCAACATCCGCCAGCTTCACGTCCGGGTGGACATCGACGAGCATGACATTCCGCGTTTCCGCAAGGGGGCGCCGGCCAAAGCCATGCTCAAAGGCTCGCCGCGCGAGGAGTTCACCTTGCAGTTCGTGCGGGTGGAGCCGTTCGTCATCCCCAAGCGCTCGCTCACCGGGGACGTCACGGAGCGGGTGGACACGCGGGTGCTCCAGGTGATTTACAGCATCGACCCGCGCGGGAAAGAGCTTTACGTCGGCCAGCAGATGGACGTGTTCGTCGACGCGGACGATCCGTCCGGCACACGGAACTAAGTAGGAACACAGAATGTTTTCGCCGATCGCGACCGTCGCTCCTCCAAGGGCAAAAGCGGGCGGAGGAAGAACGTTTGGCGGCCCTGAAAGGGCCGGTTAGGTCAGCCCAGGGCAACGCCCTGGGTAATTGGTCGGATGGGCCGTTCCAAGCCCTGAAGGGGCGAGCTAAAGGAACGGGACGTATGGGATGGAGGTTAGATCGCCCTTTCAGGGCTGGGAGCGGGGTGAGGGCTTCTTGCCCAGGGCGTTGCCCTGGGCTGACCTAGAATGCCCTTTCAGGGCAAAAGATTTTGCATTTTACTTAGTGCTCCGACATGACCCTGTTCCATGCAACACCCACGGGTCCGTCAAGAAATAGGTGACTGTCCCCTATTTCCCTGCCAGCCAGCCGGACAGATCCAACAGCCCGGTTGGGGCCGTCCCGGACACATGCACCGAGGCACTCGACCACGGGTACGCCCAGGCCCGCCGCACCAGCTTCGCCCGCACCGGATTCCGCTCCACATAGCACAGCGTCCGCCACAGGTAGACCTCGTCCAGGGCGCAGGAGAAGAAGCGGTTCTGCCACAAGTGTCCGCTGCGGCGGTGCCGACGGTTGATGTATTGGCTATAGCGGAAATGGGTGCGGCCGATGGCCTTGGCCAGCGAGTCCGCGCGCGTGGGCGTCCCGACGATGTGAACGTGGTTGCTCATCAGGCAGTAGCCCAGGACGGTGAACCCGAAACGTTCGCCGTGAGCTTGGAGCAAGTCCAGATACGCGTGGCGGTCATCGTCCACGAAGAAAACGTCCTGACGATTGTTGCCGCGCTGGGTGACGTGGTGCGGTTGACCGGGAAGCACGATTCTCGCGACACGCGGCATGACCCCATCCTATGCAACACCAACGGGTCCGTCAAGAAATAGGTGACTGTCCCCTATTCTCCCTATTCTCCCTATTCTCCAGGTGACTGTCCCCTATTCTCCTATTCTCCTCTTATTCTCTCGGCGCAAGTAAAGTGTGGCGCGAAAAGCTACAGGCTGGCGCGATGGGTGACGAAACCCGATCCCACAGTGCATGCGCTGTGCCGAACACTATTGTGACTGTCCCCTATTTCCCTCTATTTCCTCAGGTGTGATAATTGGGAAATGTCGGCTGAGAGGCTTGCACGCAGAGCGCGCAGGTGGGAGACTGCGCTGGGCCGACGCGATATTCGGAGTATGGCGGATGATGACGAACCCACGATCGCCCGGACGATTCCCGGCTTACGCCGTCCTGACGGCAGGCACGCTCTTAACCCTCGGCTGTGCGACGCCGGGAGGCGGAGGTGGCGGCGGCACGCCCGCGCCGGAACCCTGCGACGCGACCGCGGCCGAGGCCGCGGGTCTGACGCCGGAGCAGAAACTCCGCGCCGATCGGCTCATCAGCGTTTTCGAGAACGATACGATCGAGATCCAATACGGTTACGTCGAGACCCTGGACGACGGACGCGGCTACACGGCCGGCCGGGCCGGATTCACCACGGCCACCGGGGATGCGCTGGACGTGGTCGAGCGCTACGCGGCCGAGGTGCCCGAGGCGGAACTAGCCGCCTACCTGCCGCGCCTGCGGGAGCTGGCTGACCAGCAAAGCCCCGCCATCGACGGGTTGGAGGGATTCCCGGAGGGCTGGGCGCAGGCGGCCGAGGACGAGCGTTTCCGGGGGGTGCAAGACGACGTGGTGGACGAAACCTATTACCGCCCGGCGATCGCACGCGCGTGCGGGCTGGGCCTGAACACACCGCTGGCCCGGGCCGAACTCTACGATGCCATCGTTCAACACGGTGAAGGTGACGATCCGGACGGTCTGCCCGCACTCATCCAGCGGACCGTGGACCGCGCCGGCGGAAGTCCGGCGACGGGGGTGGACGAGACCGAGTGGTTTTACGCGTTCCTGGAGGTGCGCCGCGCCACGCTCGAAAACGCCTTCGACCCGGAGACACGCGCGGCATGGGCCGAGTCGGTGTACCGGGTGGAGATCGTCGGGACCATCGCTGACGGCGGCAATTTCGACTTCAACGGACCGATCGTCATCGATACGCCGGATCACCAAGCGACGATTCCGTAGGCACGACCCCATTGACCGTAGTTAAATGTAGTTAAATAGAGGGATAGGGATAGGGGGGACAGTCACCTATTTCTGCTCCTGCTTGAGGCCCGCTTCTTCCAAGATCGGTCTTCGTTTCCTGGGTCGGCCCACGGGCAACGGGCGCAGACGCCGCCCCAGGCGCTGCTCAAGCTTGCTCAACAACGCATCGCTCGCCAGCGGTCGGCCGCGGTGCGTGCTGTGCCGAATCACATAGCCCAGCGTCCGCCACAGGTGGACCTCGTCCAGGGCGCAGGAGAAGAAGCGGTTCTGCCACAAGTGTCCGCTGCGGCGGTGCCGACGGTTGAGGTATTGGCTATAGCGGAAATGGGTGCGGCCGATGGCCTTGGCCAGCGAGTCCGGGCGCATGGGCGTCCCGACGATGTGCAGCAGGGAAACACGCGAAAATGGAACAGGAGGTAACGGAGGAAACGGAGATCTCGATCATATCTCTGTTGTCTCTGTCTCCTCCTGTTCTCACTTCACGAATCTTTCGGGATTACGCTCGCGCTGGTGCTGCCCTCGCTCTGTAATAATGCTACATTCTCTCTTTATTTCTTATTTAACCCGGGCAGGCTCATGGAATGCCCGGCATGCTTTGCGTATAATGTGTTCTACAATAGTGACTTACAGTAGATGCGCCCGGAATCTCCTCACCCATGACACCTCTTTTGACATCCATAGGCGGGGCGACGGTGGCGGAGATGCAGGCTCAGGTCGAGCGGGCCATCGCGTCCGGGACGGAGGGGTTCGAGTTGCGGCTCGATCACCTCGAACCCCGGGTGGAGCCGTCCGCGGTGGCTGAGGTGTTGGCGAGGATGCGGCCCGGTTCGTGGGTGGTGACGCTGCGTTCGGTCGAGGAAGGGGGCCGGTGCGCGGCGCCGGCCGAGGCGCGGCTTGGTTTTCTGCTCGCTGCCACCGCCGGCCAGGCCGGGTGCCTCGATTTCGAGTACCGGGCCTGGCCGGCTGGACTGGGAGGACGGGCCTGGGCGGTGGCCGGCGCCGGCCACCGCTGGATTCTCTCGTTTCACGATTTCCGAGAGCAACCCGCCGACGTGCCGGCGTTGGCGCGGGCCGTCGTCGCGGCGGGCCCAGAGGTGGTGGCCAAGGTCGCCTGGGCGGGGCACAGCCTCAGTGACAACATTGTGGCGTTCGAGATCATGCGGGAGCTCGGCGAGCGGGTGATCGCCGTGGTCATGGGCGAAGTGGGGCTGGCCTCGCGCGTGCTGGCCAAGAAATTCGGGGCGGCGGCGACCTATTGCGCCCTCTCCGCGGAGGCGGAGACGGCCCCGGGCCAGGTCGCCCTGGACGACATGTTGCACAAGTACCGCTGGAACGCGATCACGCCGGCGACGCACCTCTTCGGCGTGCTGGGTCATCCGGTGCGTCATTCCATGAGTCCGGCACTGTTCAATCGGATGTTTGAGCGCGGGGGCATGGATGCGGTCTATCTGCCCCTGCTGGTGGCGGGCGAGGAGAGCGAACTGGTCGCCTTCCTAGAACACTGCGAACGCCGCCCGTGGTTGGATGTCGGCGGGTTCAGCGTGACGCTTCCGCACAAGCAGGCCGCCCGGCGCTTCGTGGGTTCGCGGATCGAACCTTTGGCGGCCCGCCTCGGTGCGGTCAACACGCTGGCGATGCGCGACGGCCGCTTCTACGGCTACAACACGGATTACGCCGGGGCCCTGGATGCCCTCTGCCACGGACTGACCTGCGCACGCACCGAGCTGCGCGGGCTGTGCGTGGACGTGCTGGGCGCCGGTGGCGGCGCCCGGGCGGTGGTGGCCGGGCTGACCGACTGCGGATGCGCGGTGACCGTGTTCAACCGGACGCCGGACTCGGCAGCGGCGTTGGCCGCCGAATTCGGCTGCCGGTCGGCCCCGTGGGACGACCGCGTGCGGCGCACCGGCCATGTGGTCATCAACTGCACGAGCGTGGGCATGACCCCGGACACCGAGGGTTCGCCGTTGCCCGCCGAAGCACTACAGGATCGCCCGGTGGTCTTCGATACGGTCTACCATCCGGTGGAGACACGCCTGCTCCGCGAGGCGCAGCAGGTCGGGTGCCTCACCATCGACGGGGTGGAGATGTTCGTGCGGCAGGCGGCGGCCCAATATCAGATCTGGTTCGGCGGAACGGCGGACGTGGCGGAGATGCGTCAGATCGTGCTACGGGAGCTGAGGGGTAACGTCGTCCTGATCGGCTATCGCGGCTCGGGCAAGACCACCGTAGGGCGGCTGCTCGCGGACCGGCTGGAGTACGCCTTCGTCGACACCGACGCCCTGGTGGTCGAGCGGGCGGGCAAGGCCATCGCGGCGATCTTCGCCGAGGATGGGGAGGTCGCTTTTCGGCGGAGGGAGGCCGACGTTATCGCCGAGGCGAGCCGCCGGTCCCGCGTGGTGCTGAGTGCGGGCGGGGGCGCGGTTCTGGGGGAGGCCAACGTGCGCCGGTTGCGGGATTGCGGCACGGTGTTTTGGCTGGGTGCTGATGCGGAGACGTTGTGGTCGCGCATCAGTAGGGATGCGGCGTCCGCCGCCGGTCGTCCGGCGTTGACCCAGCGGGCCGATCTGGATGAGGTACGGCACGTCTTGGGGGAGCGTGAAACGCTTTATCAGGGGTGCGCCCACCATCGCGTGGACGTAGCCGACCGCACGCCCGCGGAGGTGGTCGAAGTCATCGAAGCTATCCTGCGCAGGGTCGGTCAACCGGTCGAGCGCGTCAGCATGATCGCCGCGAAGTGGCCCGGGGAGTGACCCCCGACCCTCCCTTCCGCCGCGCGCCACGCTTCGAGAAAGTCGGCCCCGCCGGTGAAATGGGTCCCTTGGCCCCGCCGGCCATATAATTCGAGCGGTTGGGGCATCCGCGCGTTCGCGGATGCCGCTCCAGGGAATACGAGGTCGTGAGTTCGACGGATCGGAAGAAGGTGGTCGTCGCCATGAGCGGCGGCGTGGACTCGAGCCTGGCTGCCGCCCTGCTGGTGGAGCAGGGCTACCAGGCGCTGGGGCTGTTCATGCGCGTGGGGGCCGAAGCACCCGCCGAAGAGAACGCCGGCTGCGATACCCTTGGCGGCGGTGGGCGCCGCCACCAGGGGTGCTGCAGCGCCTCCGACGCAGCCGACGCGCGCTTCGTCGCGGGCCGGCTGGGCATCCCGTTCTACGCCCTCAACTTCCAGGAGGATTTCGATCGGTTGATCGACGATTTCGCCGCCGAGTATGCCCGCGGTCGCACCCCTAACCCCTGTGTAGAGTGCAATGCGCGTTTTAAGTTCGGCAAGCTGCTGGACTATGCCAACGCCGCCGGGGCCGACTCTGTGGCCACGGGGCACTACGCCCGCATCGGAGAGCGTGCCGGGCGGCGGGTGCTAATGAAGGCGCTCGACGCGCGCAAGGACCAGTCCTATGTCCTGTTCGGCATCGACCGGGCCGTGCTGGACCGCGCGTTTTTCCCGTTGGGCGAAATGACCAAGGGCGAGGTCCGGGAAGCGGCGCTACGCCGTGGCCTGCCGGTGCATGACAAGCCGGACTCGGTGGAGATCTGCTTCGTGCCCGACCGGAATTACGCACGCGTCGTCCGCGAACGCCGCCCCGAAGCGTTCATCCCCGGCGAGGTGCTCGATACGGCGGGTAACGTGCTTGGCCGACATCCCGGACTGCCGCACTACACCATTGGACAGCGCCGCGGCCTGGGCATTGCCGCCGGAAAGCCGATCTACGTCACCCGCCTCGACGTGAAGAGCAACACCGTGACCGTGGGCGAACGGGAGGCACTCTTACGCCACGGGCTGCTGGCGGACCAGGTCAAGCTGCTGGTCGATCGGGCGCAGGACGTTTTCCGCGCCCAAGTCCAGATTCGTTACCTGCACCAGGCCGCCGACGCCACCGTGACGCTGTTGGATGGCGAGCAGATGCGTGTCGAGTTCGACGAGCCGCAGTGGGCCATCACGCCCGGCCAGGCCTGCGTGCTGTACGACGGAGACGTGGTGCTCGGCGGCGGGTGGATTGGCGAATCGCTCGCTTGACGGTAGAGTGGGGCTGGCAGGGCTGCTTGGGATGCGCCGCTTCGCCAAGACCTCGGGAGGCAAACCCCGCAAGAACTGAAACGCACACTCCGAAGATAAAGGCGGAGTAGGCCATGCGACCGGTCCAACGGGACCAGCAGCCAAGAAAGGAGCCGCTCCATGAAACCCAAACACATTTTTCAGGTCATCATCGAGCAGGATGAAGCCGGCTACTTTGTGGCCGAGTGTCCGGCCCTGAAAGCGTGTTATACCCAGGGAAAAACCTACGAGGAGGTCATTGCTAATATTAAGGACGTGATCGCGCTGTGCCTCACGGACCTGAAGAAACAGGGCAAGAGAATCCCGCGGCAACCTGAGATCATTGGGGTGAAGCGCTTGGAGATATCGGCGTGACGTATGCTGGACTGCCCCGGGTCAAGCCGCGTGAATTGGTGCGAGCGCTCGAACGGATGGGGTTCCACTTGCTTCGCAAATCGAAGGGAAGCCACTGGCAATTCGAGCACCCCGATGGTCGCCGGACCACGATTCCGATGCACCGGGGGCGCGATCTGGGACCGGGTCTGCTGCGCAAGATTCTTCGCGATACTGAGGTCGATATCCAAGAACTTCGCCGATGGTTGTGAGGAACAACAAAGGCCTATCCTCGGTCGTCGCGTTGCATGTCGGAGCGCTGGGGGACTTTGTGCTTACGCACCACGTTCTGGCCCGGTTGCGGAGCAAGTACCCGAAGTTGCGGATCGATGTCGTGGCCCGGTCACCATTCGCCCAGTGGGCGGCCGGCCGCGGGGTTATCGAGACGGCACACGATTACGAAACCTTCGGCCTCGAACAGCTTTTCGACGAGCAGAACGAAACGTGGACCGCGCTCACGGGCAAGCTCCGAACACTATGTCGGTTTCCGCCACCGGCCGGTTTGTCTAGTCCGCCCCTCATGGACAAGCTGCGCGGCTACGACCTGGTCCTGAATTTCATGGGCGGCGATGGGTCAGCGCCAGCGTCGGCTCTGCAACGGGCGGGTGTGAACGCTATCGGCGTCGATCCTACGCTGGCTCCGGGAACGATCCGAACCGGTTTCGGAGCTCACAGCGCCGCGGATTTCAGTCCAGGCGGTTGGACTTGCGGCGGTCAGGAGGCGCGGTCACCATCCCGGCGGCACATCACCGAGCAGTGGATGGATGCTTTGGCCGCACACGGTCTGCCGCTTGCCGATCATCCCGCGGTGGAGTTGCGGGTCGGCGAGGAGGAGCGTCGTTCCGCCGGCGCGCGGCTGGTGTCTACGCTCGGCGCCGACCGCCGGCCGCGAGTGATCGTCCATCCTGGTAGCGGCAGTCGGGCCAAGTGCTGCCCGGTCGAGAAGCTCGAGGAGGTGGTGGGAGGGCTGCTGAAGCGCGCGTGCGGCGTGGTGTGGATGGTGGGGCCGACCGAGTGGGACTGGTACGGACCGGATTGGATCGCGCGCCTTCGGCAGGTCGCGCCGGTGGTGTCCCAGGAGACCGTTGCCTCAGCCGCCGCTCTGGTTCTGGGAGCCGATCTGTACGTCGGTCACGATGCCGGCATGACGCACGTGGCTGCCGCAGTAGGCGTGAGGACCGTGGCCCTCTTCGGTCCGACGGAGGCTGACGTGTGGAGTCCGTTGGGGCCGTGCGTGACGACGGTCCAATGCGACGCCGCGTTCGAGCGCCCCGACGCCGCGGAACTTTTGCGGACCGCCTTGCCGAACGGGATCGGGATCAGGGGGTGTCTTCGTCGGCGGTGATGACTTCGAGCTCGCGGAGGGCCGCTAAGGCGGCCTTTTGCTCAGCCTCTTTCTTGCTCGTACCCCACGCGCTGGGGAAGCGCCGCCCGTTGATGGACACGCACACCTCGAAGCACTTGCTGTGGTCGGGACCCTGTTCGTCGAGGGACTCATATTGCGGGGTGGCGGCCAGCACCTGCTGCGCGTATTGCTGCAACGAGGACTTGTAGTTCTGCTGCGTGTCGGACTCCGCCACTTCGTTGATGTAGCGCGAAACGTGCTTCAAGATGAACCGCCGCGCCTCCTCCAGACCGCTGTCCAGGTAGATGGCGGCGACGACGGACTCGGTCACCGCGGCCTTGAGAGACATGGGTAAGTCGGCTCGCTCACTCATCCCCTTGCCGAGAAACAGCAGGTTGTCCAGCCCCAGCTCCTCGGCGATGCCGGCGCACACCCGGCGGGAAACGACCACCGACTTAATCTTGGTCAGGTCCCCTTCGAGCGAATGCGGAAACCGGTCATACAACTCCTCGCAAATCACCGTGCCCAGGACGGCGTCGCCGAGGAACTCCATTCTCTCGTTGCTGTTCAATCGCCCGGAAGCCGCCGAAGCGTGCATCAAGGCCATCTCCAGCAGGGAGATATCCTGAAAGCGGTAGTCGAGGACCTCTTGCGCACGCGCAAGCACTTCCGACTTGTTCACCGTGCTTACCCCGGACGGGCTGGTGGCGAAAGCCGCCAGGGGTCTGCCCCCCAAGCGAATTTCGCCAGCAGCCTGTGTTAGACCGCGACCTCCGCGCGACAAACCCGCGGGAGCCGCTTTAACATCTTACCTACACTCTCTATACTCTACTATCGGTCCGCCGCGGTGTCAAATTGAGCAAAGATCGCCCGCCGCTCCCGCCAGGCATAGAGGGCGGCGACCAGCAACACCCACCCCGCGACAACCTGGAAAGTAATCGCAAACCCCGCCCCGCTGATGAGTTGCCCCCAACCGACGTAGCCCGCTAGAAACCCGGCGTCGCCCGCGCCCAGAATGATGCTGGTGCCCATGCCGCGCTGGGCGGGCGGAAACCGCTCGGCCCCCAAGTCGATGAGCGAAGGATAGATGAAGCAATGTCCCGCCCCCATCACGATCGCGGGGAAAAAGAATTGCAGCTCCGTCCGCACTCCCCGGAGCAGGAGATATCCGCCGGCCATGAGCACGAACCCCATGACCAAGGTGCGTCGCCGCCCGAAGAGTTCGGGCACGCGCCGTCCGATCATCCGCAGAGCGATGGCGCTGGCGGCGTATGCGAAAAAGAAGTTGCGGATGTTGGCGATGCCTTGAGCCTCAGCGAAGCGTTCGAGGAACCGGATCGGGATGGTTTGGGCGAGAGTAAAAGTTGCCCCGACCAGGAGGATCATTCCCGGCCAGTGGGTACGCAAGGCGCGAAAAAAGGGCTCGGGGAGGGCGTCCGCGCCGGCCTCGACCCGCGGGGGACGGAGCGTGGCGATCAGACCGGCCGCGATCCACTGGGCCGACGCCGTGGTCATGAAGAAAACCGTAAACCGTACGGTCTCAGGAAGTGGGCGGGCGAAAATCCAGTCGCCCAGCGCCGGGCCGATGATCATGCCCCCAAACCCGGCCATTCCCATCGTGCCCAGGCTTTCCGCCCGTCGGCGGGGCGGAGCGAGGTGCGCGGTATGCGCCGCAACCGCGGTGAAGAACAGCGCGTTGGCCAACGTGGCCGCGATCTGCAACCCGCCGAGGACGGTCAGGCTCGCCGTCAGGCGAAAAGCCACCGCGGCGGCCCCCGCGACGACGGCTCCGCCGAACAGGACCGGCTTGGTGCCCAGTTGGTCTACCCAACTCCCGATCCACGGTCGGGCCAGCAGGCTGCCGGCCATCCCGATGCCCATGATCCAGCCCAGGGTGCTCTCGCTCCCGTGACGGTAGGCCACGTACTCGCCGAAATGGACCTGCAACGACAGACCGGTCATGTACAAAATGACCGCGATGAAGAGTTGAAAGTATTGCCGGGTGTAGAGACGAGGCGGTTCGATCACGGTTGTGGCACCGGTCGCGTGGGAGCGTCGCGGTTGAGGCCCTGCAAGTACTGCACGTTCTGGCGCACCGCCTGCGGTGAATAGCTGAGGACGATCCAGCGGTCCGTCACCACCAGGGCCGGCCCGTAGATTCCGTATTGGAGGTACCAAACCCCGTCGGCATCGCGGTTGAGACGGAGCAAACCGGGTTGCTCGGAGGGGCTGGTGAGATACTCCTGGGCGCGCCTCAACAAACGGTCGAGGGCCGTGCGGACCGTATCCGGGGAGTTCTCGATCTCGATCATGATGGTCACGAACACCGGCAGTCGCAGCGGGTGTTGCGGGAAGTTGTGCAGGATGGCGTGTCGGCCCAGGTGGTCGAGGATGTCGGTCTCGGCGTGGATGCCCAACTCCGCTTCGAGGGCGGCCCAGCGCTCGGTCAGCCGTTCTCGGACGTAGGGGCTTCGCGCCGCCAGGTAGGCCCGGCACGCACGGGGGACCATCTCACGCGGACGGGCGTCGAGAATCGTGCCGTTCGGTTCCGTCGGCGGGATCAGGGGGTCGAAGGGGCGGGCCGCCTCTCCGGTAAGAGAGATGGGGAGGTAATGCTCGCGGCCAGCCACGTCGAGCACGCACGCCGCATCCACCGTACGCCCCACCAGACCCACGGTCCACAGGCCGCGGGCGACGTCGCCGAGACCCAGCGCCGCCAGAACTTTTCGGGGCTGGTCTCCCATCGCCGGGACTAGGCGGGCGAGCACAGCCTGAAAGTCGAGGTACCACTCCCAGCGGGCGGCGGGTCCGCGGCACCGTTGGTGCGCCTGGCCAAACCATGCCTCGGCGGCGAGACCCTTGTGCGGGTCCTTCACGGAGGAAGCGAGGCGATCGAAGACCCCGGCCCCGAGCGTAATCAGGTAGCAATCCTGAACCGCGCCCCACTCCACTACGGCCCATTCCGGCCAGCGTCGGTCGGCCAGCGTGTAGACCGTCATGCCGTTGGCGTCCCGCTGGGTCAGACGGGCCGTCTCGCGGTCGGCGTGCAGGTTCAGCAGCGCTTGGATTTGCCGCTCGATACGCAGGTGGTCTCCGCCGGTGACGACGATCAACCCCGCGCCGAGGCCGCCGAGCCGAAAACCACCCCCGGAGAGCGGATCGGCCTGCACGTCGAGCACCACGACGGCGCGCGGGTAGCGGCCGAGTTCCGGCTGGAGCGCGAGCACGTCCGCCAAGAGGCCGACGGTGGCGTCCACGTCGCGTAACAAGCCCATTTCGCGCGTGTGCTGCAGGATGGCGGCGGCGATGCGCCCGGCGTTGACCGGTTCCTCCCCATCCTCAGCCGCATGGCGATCGAACCAGATGACCGCCAAGGGATCGGCCGGCACGACTTGCAGGAGCCGGTCCGGGACGGCCTGAGCCCGGGTCGTCCCGAGCAGCACCCCCAACAGAACCACCGCGAGCCAACGCTGTCGCAAGGTTCACCCCCCTCTTGCCGGGCGCCATAAAGCAAGGCCGCCGGGCGGACCGCGTCCCCGATGGTCCGCTCCCTTTTCAGGCGGCTCAGTACGTAGCGCACACTACCTACGACGGGCGTTACCGCCCTTCACGTGTTGTGATGTCTATAACCGCTGTAGCGCCCTCGTTGGATACACCACTAGGCGCCCGTCAGAACGCACGGAAACCTCGATGTCTGCCCAATCGTATCCCTGGAGCTGATTCTGGGCAGGATCGGCGGTTCCCGGCAACGGAAGAACGCTACGCGGCCGGGCCGCCGCTACGGAAGCCTTCCAGCAGGTTGCATAGGTGCGAATGCGGCGGCTTTTGAGCAGCGCCAACACATCCGGATGCGGGTGGCTCGGGTCGTTCGGGCCCACGGATAAGATGGCGATGGTCTTGCCTTTACGACAGTAGTCCTGGTAAAGCGTGTCGGACTTGCTGCCATTCGCACCGTGATGACTGACCTTGACGGCGGCGAATCTCCCCTGCCGTCGTTTCAAGACCGGAAGGAGACGGTCCCATGCTTCCAACGCCTCCGCCCATACCTCTGTAGGGGCGTCCCCGCCGAGCACGATATTAACGGGCAGCCTTCGGTGTACTAAGACGAGGATCGAGGAGAGATGGTTGCTTTCCTGCCGGACCATGCGCAGGTCGGCGATGGGCATCCCAAGGACATCCGCTACTTCACGCCGGTTGAAATCCCTAAGACGATTATAAGGCGGAGACAGGCCAATGAAATCGAACTGCCCAAAGGCGATGGGCATGATAGCCCCCGGAACGGTTTGCCACTGTTCAAGACCGCTGTGAGCCTCAAGGAATTGATAAAGACCTTCAAGTTCGGCATGGAGCCATTTCTTACTCATCTGTTCGGCGAGTGCGTTAAGCAGCCGGAAATCGATTCCGCTATGCCAGAACTGTGCAAAACGTGGTTCCCCGTTCTGCCGGTCAACGAAACAGTCTTTGAGCAGAGCGTGCATCCCGTGATAATGATCTCGATCCGGATGTGTAATGCAGGCGAAATCGAGCTTCCGAACGCCCTCAAGCGCAGTCCGTAATCGTATATCGGCTCCGGAGGCTCTGGTGAGGTGGCAGTCGACCAGACCACAATGCCCAGGTGGGGCTTGGACCAGGATGGTATCCCCCCGCCCGCAATAGAAGAATGTTATTTGGGCGATCGGCCTTTCTTGCCTCGTTTGGGCTCTTTTGCGAGTAGCGACTTGGGCTGTTTGATTCTTTTTTGGAGCTTTTCCATCCATGCGTGCTTCTTCTTCCAGTCTTGCACTTGGCTATCGGTCATGGGGGGCCGGGGAGGGATGAACTTCAGTTCGCACCGGACCTGAACGGGGTCGCCCACTTGCAGCGGATGATCTGGATCAACATCACCTCGGCGAAAGTGGCGAACCTCGGTATCGTCCTCGACTAGGAATTCGATCGTGACCGATTCGTCACTCACGCTCGTGACCTCGCCGTCAAACTCCTGAATCAATAGCGCCTTCGGACTTGCACCGCCATCGGGGTAGGAAGCCAACAACTCGTACCACTCCTGATCCTGCTGGTGTACGTAGGCGGCCCACTCGGCCCGTATTCTCTCTCGTTTTTGTTCATCGGATGGGCTCGTGCAGAAACGCCTTTTCAAGTCTTGGGTCGTAGACATCCTACACCTCAAGAATCCGCCGGATTTCGTCAACGAGTTGGAAGGGCATACAGGAGTCCTTGGTCAGAACATCGCGCACACCTTTTTTTCGTCTCAGTTCCCCATGAGTGAGTGGGTTTGCCAAATTTGTCAGCACCAGGATGGGCGTCTTCCTGGCGAGCCTGTGTAATTCGTCGGCAAGGAAGACCCCTGTACGCAGTCCTTCGTCCGTGTCTTTTCTGGCAAAGCACTTTCCCGGCGGCATCATGATGTCCAGGATGATCAGGTCAAAGTGCGCGTCAGGCTTCTGTAACTCCTTCAGCGCGTCATCTGGACCAAGGGTCTCGACGACCTCAAACCCATTCTCGCGCAAGGCGAGAATGTAGAAGAACATATAGTTGCCGCCAGGCTCGCGGGCTTCAGGAACCAACTCGTCATCGATGAACAATATGCGTTTGTTGTTCGGCATGGAGTTGCTATCCGTAGAATCATCTTTGCAAACGTGTGCTCGCTCGCTTATGCGGCAAGACTAAGACGAATTCCGTTGGGTCTCGATTCGACCGGACAAAGAGTCCGCCTCCGTGCCGCTGGACGATAGCCCTACTCAACCAGAGGCCCAAGCCATCACCGGCCACGTCGTACTCAAAAGCATTGCTACCGCGCGTTCCCTCCTGGAAGATGTAGTTCTCCATCCCCTCCGGTACCCCAATTCCCTTATCACGGAAGACAAGTTCATATCCCTGCTCCGTGTCATTACCCTCGATCTCGAGCTGGAACTCACCAGCATCGCCACGGTAGTACTTTATGGCGTTATCCATCAGATTGAACACGACCAGTGTCATCCACACGGGGTCAACGTATAAGGACGGAAGCTTTTCTATGTCGCGGTATACAAGTTGGCCGGCCTTGAAGCCCTTCTTGCGAAGCAAGGGCTCCACAAAGCGCTTTGCCGGTGCGACGATATCTGTCAGCAAGTACGTTGGGCGGGGACGCAGCATAACGCGGCTCGTCCCCAAGCGAACAGCATCCAGCTCACGGAGGAGCCGGACCAGAGTATCGTGATACAGCGCCATCTCCTGGAAATGGTCGAATTGGAATGAATATCCTTTTGCCTTGGCCTCATGTTGAAGACGTTCCGCGACCGCCTTCAGCGCCACGACGGGGACCCGCATCTCATGCGCCAGCTTGGTCATCGAAGCTTTCCGATGTTGGTCGGCGAGCAAGGTTTCCAACTGCGGCACAAACGCCTGGCCGATTGCTTCGATTATCGCTACATGGTCATAGTTGAAGGGGCGAAGGTTCCCTCGACAAGCGTTGGGACATAGATTCGCGCAAGCAATCACCCCCTTCGATCGGCCTGAGGAATCTCGAAGCGGAACAAACAATCCCGGCAGCGAAACGTCAGCAGGCAGCGGTTCTTCAACTCCACTGCCGGTTTCATTTCGCAGGTCCAGGATGATCGACGTGCGATTCGATTTCCAAGATTTAGTGGTCAGGCTTTCGATGACCTGCGCCAACGACTCGTGCCCTTCGATTGTTCCCGTCTCGGCACAACGTTTGATTTGCTGTCCCGGCCTTTCGAGATACACCATAGTCTGGTCGCTGTTAACCGCGGCGGCGACGAATCGACCCACACGCTGGCATACACTGTTGATGGCAATCCCCCTAGCTTTGCCCAGCATGATAGTCAATCGGTTTGCACGTCGGCTGCATTCCTCGTACAAGTGCGCCTCGATCTGGCGAGCCAGAGGCTTGACGAGTTCTTCGAGTCGCTGATCAGACAGGAATGGCGTGCCGGGGGCCGGGAAGAAATCCAAAACACCCAGCACCTGGGTAGCGCTCCAGGTGTTGAAGATAGGAACTGAGATCATACTCCTGATGCCATGGATGGCGAGGAGATGGGGATGGGCAAAGGTCCGCCCACTGGGGTGGGGTCTGCTCACGTCCTCAAAGGGTGTTGTCCTCTTTCGCGACACGGCAATCCCCGAGAGATGCGTCGCGCAATCGAGAACTGTCGTACCGAGGTCCGCAGCGCTCACCTTCCCGCGGATCGTAACTAGAACGAGCCGATGTCCGACGGGATCGAGTGACCATGCATCCGCAAAGATGCAGCTTGTTTCTTCGATGATTCTGTCAAGAAACTCGCCGTAAAGTTCCGCTCTGCTGCACGTTTCAAACCCGAACGGCAACTCGGTCACCTCGATCCTGACCGGATGCTTCGACGGGTCATGCACGGGCCGGGCACCATCTGCGCCGACGGCCGGTTCGGGGCCCCGTGCTTCGCCCGGATGCCTTTTTCCATCGTCGTGAGCACCGGACGAAGAGTACCTCGCGCGTAACCATCGCAACGACTCGATGGCGCTTTCCCGAGGGCAGGGTGTGTAATCCTGGTCCACGATCAACCAGCCTGAGTATTCTCTCTTCTTCAGCAAGCCGATGACCTTATCCAGCTCGACGTCGCCGCGACCGAGTTCAGTGAACCCCCTGGCATAGAACTGATAAGCCCGCCCGAATTCAGCGTTCCAATCCTTCAAGTGCACAGCTTCGAGCCGGTCGAAGTTGCGGTCCAACACGGCCACAACATCCTCACCCGCCACGGTCAGGTGCGCTACGTCGGGCAGGAATCTGAGCTTGGGGTGTTTCTCCAGGAGGGCCTCGGCCTCCCGGGCGGTCTGGACGGACTTATACATGTGCGGATGAAGTGCCAACGGAAACCCCGAGTCGAAAGCCTTCAAGGCCTGCTCCTCGTCCCAATCATCCACATAAATATGGGGTTTTCGGCCGCCGGGAAGGGTTATAACTCTTTTGTGGGAATCGGGACTTTGACGAGTTGCCTCGTCCTCGGCGGCTACGAGTTCCCGGAGGAAGGGGACCTTCTCATCGAGAGCGCCGCCAGAGATTCCGACCATGCACAAATCGAGGTCTCGGAGCAGTCCGTACAGCCGGGCGGCAGGACTAAGGAACACGGGGTGCTGCCACAACTCGACGCCGTCATAGCCTGCCTCCTTGGCGTCCTGCAGCATCTTTTCGAGGCTCTCAGGGTGCTGTCCCCACAGAATGGTCTCGATAGCCACTCGCACGGCTTGCCGCCTTCAGCATCCTGCCCCTTCAGGTAACCGAACAAGGCACGCACCTATATACTCATCCGAAAGCGAGGGGTTGTCAACCCGCCCTGCCGTCTAAGGCCGTCGTCGTCGGGTGCTCACCAGCGGCAGGGACCCGCGAGGACGGCCTGATGGAAGGGCGGCCCTGAGCGGGGGCTACTCCCCTGCGCTGTCCGCCGGCAGGCGCGGTCCACTTGCCGGTAGGGTCCGGAGTCGGAGGGTTCTTCCCCTGCCTGCCGCCTGCCTGACGGCAGTCAGGGCAGTCAGGGCAGTCAGGGCAGGTAGGGTAGGGATGTTCGCAAGGCGAAGGGGGCACTTTGGAGTGCGGCGGCCTGGACGCCGCTTTGGATCGGCAGTTCTCACGCGGCCTTGGCGGAAGCCAAAGCGCCGCCGACGGCGACGCACTCCATAGCGGCCTCGCCGGAAGCCAAAGCGCCGCCGATGGCGATGCACTCCACACGAGCACAAACCTGCGCAGGTAAGAGCTGAAAAGGTGTCAGAAGATGTGACAACCGGCGGACGGATCGGGTAAGCTACGCCGCTATGCCCAGGAGGTATTCCTACCATCTGTCGCTGGCCAACAAGTGCTTCCTGCTGTTCGGGCTGGCGGTGCTGTCCATCATGGGGGCCACGCTGTTCATGCCCTGGGTGCAGATGGCGGGTCTGAACGACGAGGCCGGGTTCCGCAAAGCGCAGCGGATGGCCATCATCGCCCGCCTGGCGGCGCAACCGCAGGGGCCAGACTGGAGCAAGGCCCAGGCCCAGCTCAACGAGATTTGGCCGCTCTACGCGGGACTGTTCGACATCGAGCGGGACGTGCCCGTGCCGCGGCTGATTACCGTGGAGCAGGCCGACGTTCTCAAGGAGGTCGCCAAGAGCAAGGGTTCCGAGGGCGGGTTCATCGTGGAGATGACCGAGCAGTTGCGCGCCGATCCCACGGCCTTCTACGCCTACCGTTTTCAGAGCATCGAGGGCGTGCCCCACATCCGGCTGGCGATGGCCGTGCGGTTGCCGGAAACCGCGACCCAGCCCGGGGCCCTGCAGGGCATCATCGACGTGCGCGTACCCTGGTCGCAGGTGAACACGTGGAACCTCATCACCGTGGTGTGCGCCGGGCTGTCGGGGATGCTGCTGGCGTTGTTGGTCTTTTACCTCATCATGCAGAAGCTGATCCTCGCCCCGGTACGCGATTTGCGCAAGGTGGCGGAGCAGGTGACCAAGGGCGATCTGGAGGCCCGTTCCGCGATCACCACCGGAGACGAGTTCGAGGAACTCGGCGAGGCCTTCAACGACATGCTCACCCACCTCCGCCAGCAGCAGGCGGAGTTGACCAAGATCAACCGCGCCCTGGACATCAAGCTCGGCGAGTTGGCTGAGAGCAACGTCGCCCTCTTCGAGAGCAACAAGCTCAAGACCGAATTCATCGGCAACGTCAGCCACGAGCTGCGCACGCCGCTGGTCTCGATCATCGGTTTCGCCGAGTTGCTGGCCGACGCGGTGGCCAGTCCGCCCGAGGACAAGTCGCGGATGGCCCGCTACGCGCAGAACATCCTGACCAGCGGGCGGATGCTGCTGGAGATCATCAACGACCTGCTGGACCTGGCCAAGGTCGAGGCGGGCAAGCTGGCCTTGCACCTCTCCGAGTTCGACATCGGGGACACCTGCGAGGCCGTCATCGAGTTCCACCGCCCCAGCGCGGACAAAAAGAACCTGAACCTGAGTTGGGCGGTCGAGGGCGACATCCCCAAGCTCCATTCCGACGCGGGGAAGATCAAGCAGATTCTCTACAACCTGGTGAGCAACGCGATCAAGTTCACCCCGGCCGGCGGCACGGTGCGGATGACCGCCGCTCCCGCCGATGACGAGCGCGTGCGGCTCAGCGTGTGCGACACGGGTCCGGGCATACCCAAGGACATGCACGAGCTGGTGTTTGAGAAGTTCCGCCAGCTCGACGCTTCGGTCACCCGCGAGCACGGCGGTGCCGGGCTGGGACTGGCCATCACCAAGGAACTGGTCCAACTGCTCGGCGGCGAGATCGTCCTGGAGAGCGCCGAAGGCCAGGGCAGCACGTTCATCGTCACGCTTCCGCGCGTGGCCCGCCAGCGCCAAGTCAGCCGCCCGCTGGTCCGGCTGACGTGAAGAAAGCCGTCGGTGCTCAGCGAGCGCGGGTCAACAGCGCCTCCAGATAGGCTTTGCACGCGGCCAGATCGGCGGTCGGGTTCGGGGTGTCCGTGCGGCGGACGATGAGCGGCCCGGGGTAGCCCGTCTCGGTCAGCGCGGCCAGATAGGCCGCCAGATCGACGTCGCCGCGTCCGAGGTTCGTCTCCCGGAGTCGACCGGAAGGTGCCGACACTTGGGCATCCCGGATGTGCGCCAAGGCGAGGTGCTTCGCCAAGACCGCGACCGCCCCCGCCACGTCCCGACCCGCCAGGGTGAGCGCCGCCGAGTCGAGGCACACCCGCAGCGCGGGACAGCTCAGGTCGTCGAGCAGCGCCGCCAGCGCACCCGGTTCGTCGTCTCCGACGCGGAGCGCTAAACGTGGGCCGATGCGGTCGGCGTACTCCCCGAGAAAGGTTAAGCCTTCGAGGATGTGATCCGCCGGGCGCGGCGCGGCCGGTTCGATCAGCCGTCCCCAATGCACCGTGACCAAGCCGGTCCCGGCATCGGCCGCCATTTCCAGCACCGCCCGGGCATGCTCCACGCGTAAATCCATGTTGGCGGGGTCGAGCGGTTTGGCGTCGGCGGGATCGGCTGACCACGCCGCCAAACTGAGTCCCAGGCCACGCACATACCGTGCCACGTGGCGCCGGCCACTGCGGCCCATCGCTCGCGGGTTCACCTCCGCCGAGGCGGTCCCGATCTCGACGGAGCCGAAGCCGAGTCGGGCGGCCCGGCGCAGACCCATTTTGAGCGGCAGGGCCAGATCATCCGTAGCTACCCCGAGGCGTTGGTCCATGGCCGCGCTCGTGTCTGGAACATCCTCTCGTACGGGCGGCATTGTAGCACATTCCCGGCCTCGGGGTGGGGAGACGGTCCACGGGAAAAGCACGTGCGTCCGGTAACCGCCGTGGCTCCTTCTGGGCTTAACTTCACCGGGCCTCGTCTCGATAACCTGGCTGATGGAGTAGAGCATCGGGTCTGCCGGCCGAGAACGCCCCGTGCTGCGCATCAAAAACGTAATGACGCCACAACAGACCGCTCTGGTGGAACGGATCACCGCAGACCGCCGGTCCGACGGTCCCGCGCGAGCTCCGGCCTGCTTTCTGGGCTTCCATATCCTCGACGCGGGGCGGAACCGACAACCCCTGACGCCGCAGATCACTAAGCACGCCCACCGGCGACTCACCGTCGCGGTGGGGCAGTTTTTCCCGCAGATGCTTTTCCTCTGGCTGGAAGACCAATACGGACTGGGTTTTCTGGCCGGACTGAACGAAGCCCAGTTCCGTCGCACGGCGGAGCCGCTGTTGAGCCTGCGTCGGTTTCCATTGACCATCGGCGGCGAAGTGTTTCCCGTCAGCGTCCGCTTGGCGTGTACCTGGTTCCCCGGCCCTTTGGACGCCTCCCCGCGCTTTCTGCTGGACGCGGCGGAACATGTGCTCCGGGACGGCGCCGGAGATTCAGGCTTCGAGTTCGTGACTATCACTTCTCAGCAGGAGGCGTTGGCCGCGGTCGGGCGCTGCGTGGATTTACTCAGCGATTGGGGTCTGAGTCAGAAGGGCAGCCGTACCGATCGCCGCGCGCACAAGCGCCAGGCCTTACGGTCGCGGTGCCTGGTCCGCTACTTTCGCGCGGGCACCACCGACATGGAGGAACTGGTCGCCCAGACCCGGGACGTGTCCCCGGGCGGGCTGGCCCTCCATGTGCCGCACGAACTGTACTCCGGGGAAATCGTCGAAGTCGAACTGCGCAAACCCGACGGGTTGCTGTTTGTGGCCGGCCGGGTGTTGCAGTGCCGGTACCTGGCGGTCAGCGCTACTACATCGGGGTTGCCGCCCTGGACACCCGGAACGAACCGATCCTTTCCCGTGATCTGGCGCAGGCCATACAGACCTACAGTTGGTTCTCGGAGTTCATGCGCGTCCGAGCGGCCATGTACCGATGATTGTCACGGAGGCGTGGGTGAGGAGCGCTCGTTGGCCCAGGTAACGTCACCCCTCGCGGATGACGAGGGATGCTGAACCAGGTCAGTCTTCCAGAGAGAAGCCGATCTTGAGCGTGACCTGGTACTGGTCCACCTTGCCGTCCTTGATGCTGCCGCGGTTTTCCACCACCTCGAACCAGCGCATGTTGCGGACGGACTGGGCGGCCTTGACCAAGGCGTTCTGGATGGCGTCCTCCTGGCTCTTGGATGACGTGCCGGTCAGCTCGATCTTCTTATAGACCTTCTCGCTCATTTTTCGTGCTCCTCTATTCTGCGGTGCGGCGTGCGCGGCAGAGACCTACGCTGCCACGTAGTTGCGGGTTTCCATCTCGACCCCTGCTTGCGCGGCTCGTTCGCCTTCCCGCAATAGCATCGAATTCATAGACCTCAGAGGTACGGTCACACTTCACGAATGCAGCTTCTCGTATTTCACGATTGCCCAGAACCGTGGATCGCTCTGGCGCGCTAGGCGTTCATATGACGCGTTGGCGCCCTCGAGAGATGGAAACCTGAGGAGCAAGCCGGAGGGCGTGACCACCGCACCTTCCTGCCGCATAAGCCTCTCAACGTTTTCGGGGCAAGCCTCGTCAGTCTTGCGTACGGTCGGCTCGATTCCGTAGGGCATCAGCCCCAGATCCACAGCTTCCTCCAAAGTCACCCCCAGCGTCATCATGATTCGCTCGATCCGATCGGAGGCTGCCGACTCATAGGCCTGCATGATGACACTGGACCGGTCGGGGGCCGGAATAAGCTGCCAACGCTCCCAAATGACCACGACGTGGAGCGTCCGCTCCGTCCCCACCTCGTTCTCGATGATGACTGGCTGCCGGAGCGGCCGGCTCACATCCAGGGGGGAGCGCAGCTCACCAGCTAGTTCCTGAACGAGCTCCTTGATTCCCGCGGTTTCCGGGGACGATTGCGAACGGATCAGCGGCATGGCGTTACCTCCACAAGGCCGAGTAGTTGGAATTGAACCACTCCGCAGCCTCCAAGACGGCCTTCAACTGGGCCGCTGTCGGTGTCATCGTCTTGTACCGCAGTCGCGGTCGCCAGTGTGCGTACAAGGAGTCCGCGTGCCTTTCTATTATACCCTGGATACCCCGCCCGAACCACCGCCTGCGTCTTCGGCGCAATTCGATGAGATATCGGCCCCAACCACGTACGTCATGCGGAGCCGCGGTCATCAGCTTCAGCTTTCTAGCATCCGTCCTCATGCGCTCGAGAGCCGCGACGCTGATCAGATCCTCGGGCGAATAACCGAGCAATCGGCAGCATGCCGCCGTTAGGCGCATCTCGGCGACGTATCCCAGCAGGTATAAGGCGGCACCATACCGCCCGTTCGCTCTCAGCACGCCAGCCTCCGCGAGGCGCCAACTTGCCGCCGATTCGAGAGTCGAGATCGAACCGTCTCCGATCTGATCCGCGAAGCCACTCATGCGCTCAGTCCATGTGCTGGATCAAGGCCTCGCCGAACGCGCTGCACTTGAGCAGGGTGGCCTTTTGGCCCTCGGCCTCCATCAGGCGATGGAAGTCGTAGGTCACCGTCCGGGCCCCGATGGCCCCGGTCACGCCCTTGATGATCAGGTCGGCAGCCTCCTTCCAGCCCATGTACCGCAGCATCATCTCTCCGCTGAGCACCATCGAGCCCGGGTTGACCTTGTCCTGTTTGGCGTACTTGGGCGCGGTGCCGTGCGTGGCCTCGAAGATGGCGTGCCCGCTGACGTAGTTGATGTTGCCGCCCGGGGCGATGCCGATGCCGCCCACCTGGGCCGCCAGCGCGTCCGACAGGTAGTCGCCGTTGAGGTTCATCGTAGCCACCACGTCGAACTCCTCCGGCCGGGTGAGTATCTGCTGAAGGGTGATGTCGGCGATGGCGTCCTT